>NC_014230.1:1260000-1560000 GCF_000196315.1 Croceibacter atlanticus HTCC2559
TGCAACGATCTGGACACTGTCTCAGCCATGAGCTCGGTGAAATTGTAGTATCGGTGAAGATGCCGGTTACCCGCTGTGGGACGAAAAGACCCCGTGAACCTTTACTGTAGCTTAACATTGCTTCTGGGCAAGTGACGTGTAGGATAGGTGGGAGGCTATGAGCCGGTGTCGCTAGGCATCGGGGAGCCGTTGTTGAAATACCACCCTTCACTTGCTTAGGATCTAACCCATTTTATGGGAACATTGTTTGGTGGGCAGTTTGACTGGGGTGGTCGCCTCCAAAGAGTAACGGAGGCTTCCAAAGGTCCCCTCAGCACGCTTGGCAACCGTGCGTGGAGTGCAATGGCACAAGGGGGCTTGACTGAGAGGCATACAGGCCGACCAGGTACGAAAGTAGGGCATAGTGATCCGGTGGTTCCGCATGGAAGGGCCATCGCTCAAAGGATAAAAGGTACTCCGGGGATAACAGGCTGATCTCCCCCAAGAGCTCACATCGACGGGGGGGTTTGGCACCTCGATGTCGGCTCGTCACATCCTGGGGCTGGAGAAGGTCCCAAGGGTTGGGCTGTTCGCCCATTAAAGTGGCACGCGAGCTGGGTTCAGAACGTCGTGAGACAGTTCGGTCTCTATCTACAGTGGGCGCAAGAAACTTGAGTGGCCCTGACCCTAGTACGAGAGGACCGGGTTGGACGGACCGCTGGTGTACCTGTTGTTCCGCTAGGAGCATTGCAGGGTAGCTACGTCCGGATGGGATAAGCGCTGAAGGCATATAAGCGCGAAACCCGCCACAAGATGAGGTTTCTTTTTAAAGGCCGTGGGAGACGACCACGTTGATAGGCCATAGGTGTAAAGGCAGTGATGTCTCAGCCGAGTGGTACTAATAGCCTGTACGGCTTGCGCCAACAAAGCGTTCTCTTGAACTCTTTTCTAATCATCAATATTACGTGAATTCCGAATATGTCAAGATATTGATATGTCCTGATGCCTTCCATTGTGAAGGTCGAAGGAACAAACAGCACGAGGTGGCTGTGGCGGCGGGGCGCACCCCTTCCCATCCCGAACAGGACGGTTAAGCCCGCCAGCGCCGATGGTACTGCTATCCAGTGGGAGAGTAGGTCGCCGCCTTTCTTGACTCCCCTTCCTTTATTGGTAGGGGAGTTTTTTTTGTTTACGATTATTATGAAAAAAAGACCGAAGATTTTTCTTCGGTCTTTTTTTAAATATCATTTAATTTAATCCTGCCCTTTCAATTAAGCCTTTATTTGAAGGGTTTTTACCTCTGAATTTTTTATAAAGAATTTCGGGAGATATTGTCCCTCCTTTTGAAAGTATATTTTCTTTAAAGCTAAAAGATAAATCAGGGTTAAATATTCCTTTAGTTTTAAAATAATCAAATGTATCTGCATCTAATACTTCAGCCCATTTATAACTATAATAGCCAGAGGAATAACCTCCTTGAAAAATATGTGCAAAAGAAGTACTCATTAAGTTATCAGTTGTTTCAGGGTATAGTTTTGTTGTTTTAAAAGAATTAAACTCTTGCTCACTAATAAGTTTTATTTTATTTGGATTAATATTATGCCAATCCATATCTAAAATACCAAAACTAATTTGTCTTAAGGTCTGAAACCCTTCTTGAAATTTATTTAATTCTTTAATTTTGTTAATAAACCTTGTGGGTATAATTTCTCCAGTTTTATAATGAAACGCAAATAATTCTAGTGCCTCTTTTTCATAACACCAATTTTCTAATAATTGGCTAGGTAGTTCTACGAAATCCCAAGATACTGACGTCCCTGATAAACTTGGATAAATTGTGTCTGCTAATATTCCATGAAGTGCATGACCAAATTCATGAAATAGTGTTGTTACTTCATTAAAAGTTAATAATGAAGGTTTGTCCTTAGATGGTTTTGAGAAATTACAAACATTAGAAATATGAGGTCTGTGATTAATACCATCTTTAATATATTGAGACTTAAAAGAGGTCATCCAAGCACCTGGTCGCTTACCTGATCTAGGATGGAAGTCAGCATAAAATAGTGCTTTGAACTTACCTTCTTCATAAACCTTAAACGTTTTTACATCTTCGTGATATTTTTCAATATTAAATACTTCTTCAAATGTTAGATTAAATAGTTTTTCTGAAATTTTAAAAACTCCACTAATTACATTTTCAAGTTTGAAATATGGTTTGAGTTCTTCATCATCTAAACTGAAGCTCTGTTTTTTTAATTTTTCTGTATAATATGCACCATCCCATTTTTGAAGCTGATCTATATCATCTAATTTTCTAGCAAAATCTTCTAATTCTTTGAATTGTTTAATGGCGACAGGTTTAGCTTTTTCTAATAAATCATTTAAGAAGCTATACACAGTATCTGGATCTTTTGCCATTCGTTCTTCTAATACATAATCAGAATGTGTTTTGTATCCTAATAACTTTGCTCTTTTATATCTTAGAGAAACAATTTTTAAAACATTTTCCTCATTATTATACTCATTGTTTTTATAACATCGAGAGCCATATGCTAACGACATTTCTTTTCTGAGTTCCCTGTTAGAAGCGTACTTCATAAAAGGAACATAGCTTGGGTAATGAAGAGTAAATATATAGCCTGGTTTATTTTGTGATTTAGCTAATTCTTTAGCATCATTCAAAATAGATTCAGGTAAACCTTTTAATTTTTCTAAGTCTGTAATGTGTAATTGAAAGTTGTTAGTTTCTGCTAAAACATTTTCTCCAAATTTCAATTTTAACTTTGAGAGTTCATTATCTATCTCTCTAAGCTTTTTTTGATCTTCAGCATTTAAGTTTGCACCATTACGTGTAAAGCTTTTATATTTTTTATTTAATAACATTTCTTGCTCTTCACTTAAGTTGAATTTCGATTTGTTATTATAAACAGCTTTAACGCGTTCAAATAATGCTTTGTTTAAAGTTATATCATTTCCAAATTCCGATAATAGTGGAGAGATCTCTTGAGCTATTTTTTGAAGATTCTCAGATGTTTCTGCAGAATTTAAATTAAAGAAGATACTAGTAACTCTATCAAGTTGCATTCCGCTAAACTCTAAAGCTTCTATAGTATTTTTGAAAGTTGGTTCATCCTTATTGGAAGTAATTACATCAATTTCTGCTTTTGTTTCTTTAACTAGTGCTTCTATTGCTGGCTTAAAGTGTTCATCTTTTATTCGAGAAAAAGGAGCTTCTTCAAATTGTTCTAATAAAGGATTTTTGTCTTGTGTCATATATTAGTTTACTTATTAGTACTTATGGATTTTGCGCCATCAATTACCTTTTGTTTCAAACTTTCTTTATAGTCAATAATTGTTTCAAGTATTTCAGAATTACTACTACCTATAATTTGAGCGGCGAGTATTCCTGCATTTTTAGCTCCGTTGAGAGCTACTGTTGCTACAGGTACGCCTCCAGGCATTTGTAAAATAGAAAGAACAGAATCCCAACCATCAATTGAATTGCTTGATTTTACAGGAACACCAATAACAGGTAAAGGTGAAAGTGAAGCAACCATTCCTGGTAAATGTGCTGCACCACCAGCACCAGCTATAATTACATTTATGCCCCGATTGTGAGCATTCTTACTGTAATCAAATAACTTCTCTGGTGTTCTGTGAGCAGAAACAATATCAACTTCAATATCTATATTAAATTCCCTTAAAATATCTATAGCGTCTTGCATAACTGGCATATCGCTAGTACTTCCCATGATAATTCCAACTTTTGGCATAATGACTTATTTAGAAATAACTTTAATTTTTTGTTTTACTTTTTCAGCAACTCGTCTTGCTTCATTTATGTCCTCATCTATAATAGTAACGTGTCCCATTTTTCTAAATGGTCGTGTTTCACGTTTACCATATATATGTGGCGTTACACCATTTAAACTCATGATGTTCTCAATATTTTCGTAATACACTTGGCCAGTATAGCCTTCCTCACCAACAAGGTTTACCATAACACTCCCAACTTTACTTTTTGTACTTCCTAAAGTTAAATTTAAGATAGCTCTTAAGTGTTGTTCAAATTGATTTGTGAAGCTACCTTCTATGCTAAAATGACCTGAGTTATGTGGTCTTGGCGCTACTTCATTTACTAGTATCTCATCGTTATGTGTCTGGAATAACTCTACAGCTAAAATACCCACGTGCTCAAAAGACTCAGAGACTTTTTTAGCCACAGTTCTAGCTTTGTCTGCAATAGTTTTTTCTATCCTTGCAGGACATATAACATATTCTACTTGGTTAGCTTCAGGATGAAATTCCATTTCCACTACGGGATATGTTTTAACATCACCTTTAGGATTTCTTACAACAATTACTGCAAGTTCATTTTTAAAGGGAATCATTTCCTCTGCTATACAAGAAACCTCGGGTAACGGTATAAGATCTTCATCATCTCTAATAACGCTCACACCTTTACCATCATAACCGCCTTCACAACTTTTCCATACAAAAGGAAAACTATGTTCTTTTCTAACTATAGCTTCAGTTAAGAGTTGTTTGGTTTCATAGCGTTTAAATTGAGCTGTAGGTATACCATTAGATTCGTAAAACTCTTTTTGTACACCCTTGTTCTGTATTTTTCTAAGTGTTTGAGCAGAAGGATATACTGTTTTTCCTTCTTTTTCTAATGCTTCTAACGCTTCAACATTAACAGCTTCTATTTCAAAAGTTAAGACATCAACTTGTTTTCCAAAGTTATAAACTGTGTCATAATCCATTAAACTACCTTCTGTAAATTTATTACATGAAATTTTACAAGGAGCTTGAGGATTAGGATCTAGTACATGAGTCCTAATATCGTATTTACGTGTTTCGTATAATAACATTTTACCTAGCTGGCCTCCGCCAAGAATACCTATAGTAAAATCTGAAGAAAAGTAGTTGTTCATAGCTTAAATGTCTTGCGTAAAAATAATTCTTTCTAAAGGAATAGCCGAATGAATATGAGGTAAAAGCCGTAATCATTATCTTTGCCGTCTCTATGGTAAAATTACACGACAAACAGTTTGAGAAATTTATAGGCAATGATGCTATTAATCACGCTATCAATGGCATTGCTGTAAAATTAAATGATGAGCTAAAGGATAAACGACCTGTATTTTTAACAGTATTAAATGGCGCATTTTTGTTTTCTGCAGAAATAATAAAACGCTTTAATTATGAGTGTGAATTAAGCTTTATAAAGGTAGCGTCTTATGAAGGAATGCAACAGGGCGAAATCACAACAGTAATGGGTGCAGAGCCTTCTCTTAAAGGACGTACAGTTGTAGTAGTTGAGGATATTGTAGATTCTGGTAATACGATTGAAGCTATTATGCAGATTCTTGATAATGAAGGTGCAGAAATTATAAAAATAGCAACTCTTTGTTATAAACCATCTGCATACGGTAAGCATTACAAATTAGATTATGTAGGCTTAGAAATAGATAATACATTTATTGTAGGATACGGTTTAGATTATAAAGGTCTAGGCAGAAACCTAAAAGATATATATAAACATAAACCAACAAAAATGACTAACATCGTTCTATTTGGCCCTCCAGGCGCAGGAAAAGGAACTCAAGCAGAAGTATTAAAGGAAAAATATAACCTTGTACACATATCTACAGGAGATGTATTTCGCTATAATATTAAAAATGCTACAGAATTAGGAACACTTGCTAAATCTTATATGGATAAAGGACACCTAGTTCCAGATGAAGTTACTATTAAAATGCTTAATGCCGAAGTAGATAAAAATGCAGACGCAAACGGTTTTATTTTTGATGGTTTTCCAAGAACAGAAGCACAGGCAGAAGCTCTTTCTAAATTAATGGATGAAAAAGACTCGCAAATAGATGCTATGATTGCTTTAGAGGTAGAAGATGAAGTTTTAGTACAGCGCCTATTAGAACGCGGTAAAACTTCAGGCAGAAAAGATGATGCCAATGAGGATGTTATACGAAACCGAATTAAAGTGTATTATAATGAAACTGCAATTTTAAAAGATTACTACCAAAAGAAAGATAAATACCATGGTATAAATGGTGTAGGTAGTATTAATGAAATTACAGAAAGACTAAGTAAAGCTATAGATAAGCTTTAAAAATATCGAATTTTTTATTTCGAATATGGTATGATGAAGTTTACTTCTTATATTAAATATTCATCACTATAAACTATCACCCAATGACTGAAGGAAATTTTGTTGACTATGTAAAGCTGCACCTTAAATCTGGTAAAGGCGGACAAGGATCTGCACACATGCGCAGAGAAAAGTATATAGAAAAAGGAGGCCCAGATGGTGGTGATGGTGGTCGTGGTGGTCACGTTATTATTAAAGGAAATAAAAACCTTTGGACATTATACCACCTTAAGTTTAAAAGACACATTAGTGCTGGCCATGGAGAACATGGTAGAAAACAAGAAATGTCTGGCGCAGATGGTGAGGATCAATATATAGACGTGCCTCTAGGTACGGTTATAAGAGATAAAGAAACAGAAGAAATTCTTCATGAAGTCATTAATGATGGCCAAGAAATAATTATTGCAAAAGGAGGTTTAGGCGGCCGTGGCAACACACACTTTAAGAACAGTGTAAATCAAACTCCTAGGTACGCACAACCTGGTTTAGAAGGCGAAGAAATAGATGTTACTGTTGAGCTTAAAATACTAGCAGATGTTGGTTTGGTAGGTTTTCCAAATGCAGGAAAGTCTACATTATTGTCTGTAATTACTGCTGCAAAACCTAAGATTGCCAATTATGAGTTTACAACCTTAAAGCCAAGTTTGGGTATTGTAGAGTACCGAGATTACCAGACCTTTGTAATGGCAGACATTCCTGGAATTATTGAAGGTGCTGCAGAAGGAAAAGGTTTAGGGCATCGCTTTTTAAGACATATAGAACGCAACTCAACCCTATTATTTTTAATACCTGCAGACGCTCCAGATATTGTTGAGCAGTATCAGGTATTGTTAGATGAGCTACGCCGTTACAACCCAGAACTGTTAGATAAAGACAAGCTTATTGCAATATCTAAAAGCGATATGTTAGATGAAGAGTTAAAAGGAGAGTTAGACGCTTCAATTAAGGGTAAATTTAATAACGTTCCTTATTTATTTATTTCATCTGTTGCGCAACAAGGGCTACAACAACTTAAAGACAAGCTGTGGCAAATGCTTAATAATTAACTTGTTGTATTAAATTAAGGTTTTTTTAACATTTGAGTTTGTATTTTGTATGCTAATTAACTTAGCATATGAAACAAATACTACTTTTAATTAGTCTTCTTTTTACATCAATATTTTATGCACAATGTCCTACAGGAAATTTTGCAGATTTAAGAACACAAGCCGATGTCGATGATTTTGGCGCCAACTTTCCAAACTGTACCACACTTATTGATTTAAGAATAGGGACAACTGCAGTATCTACAGATCAAATTACAGACCTTTCGCCACTTTCTTCATTAACTACTGTTCAAGACTTACTAGTTATAGAAAATGATGATCTTTTAAACTTAAACGGTTTAGGAAATATAACTGTAGAGAATCTTACTATTACTCAAAATGAATCTTTACAAAGCATTTCTACTAGTCAAATTGAAGTCACCTCTCAACTAAGAATTCTTGATAATCCCTCATTAGTTAGTTTAGAAGGTTTTGAAGGAACAACAATGTTACAAGTTTTAGAGATTAGTAATAACCCTATAACTTCTCTTTCAGGATTAGATAATCTCACAACTGTAACATTTTCTGCAGCAATTAATGACAATGACGCTCTATTAAACTTATCTGGTCTTGGAGGCTTAACCTTAGCTCGCGGATTAAGTGTAAACCAAAATAATAATCTTCAAAATTTAAATGGAGTTGGAATGCTTACTGTTGATAATTTAGGTATAAGCTCTAATGTTGCTATGTCTGAAATTTCTACAACGACGAGCATAAATGTTACTGTAAATTTAGAAGTGAATAATAATACTTCCTTGGATAATTTTACTGGCTTAGAAGAGACAACTCACCTTCAAGATCTTCGCCTTTCAAACAACGCCATAACATCATTTACTGGATTAAATAATCTTGTGGAGATAAGTGATTTTTTCAGAATTATACAATCTCCAAATATTACAAACTTTACAGGTTTAGATAATTTAGGAATTATAGAAAGTTTAGAAGTTAATAATAATAGTAGCCTAACTAACCTTAATGGATTGCCTGATGCTACCTTGTCTTTTGTCCTTATAAGCAATAATCCTGTACTACAGCAAATTGCGACAACAAATACATTACAGGTGACAGAAAGCTTGCAGGTTTTGTTAAACGACGACCTAAATAACTTACAAGGACTTGAAACAACAACAAGCTTAAGTAATGTCTCAATTAGTAGCAATACTATTTCTTCTTTAGTGGGCTTAGAAAATTTAACTGAGGTAACAGGGTTTTTAACTATAGCTTCTAATATTATATTACCTAACCTTACAGGCCTTACCAATTTACAGAGTGTAATGACATTAGTTGTAGAGTTTAATGAGGATTTGATTAACTTAGATGGTTTGGGTAGCACTACTATTCAAGAGTTAGCTGTTACAGATAATCCATCAATGTCTTCAATAGCATTAACAAGTGAACTTGAAGGGATGCAAGAAATTGAAATAGTGGACAATGCTCTGTTAACAGATCTAACTGGATTAGAGAATATTGTTTCAACCTCATTTATCGGTCTTAGCGGAAATGGTATAACATCACTAAATGGGTTGCAAAATTTAGAGAGCGTTCAAAATTCCTTTATTATAAATACTAACGATATGTTACCCAACTTGAATGGTTTAACTAGCCTTCAATATGTTGAGTCACTTACCGTAGGTCTTAACGAGACAATGGTTAATTTAAATGGTGTTGGTGATATACAGGTTGCAGCATTAAGGCTTACACTTAGTCCTAATGTACAACAACCATTAACGCAAGGTTCAATAGCTGTAACATCTAGCATAGCTATTGAAGATAATCCTAATATCACAAACTTAAATGGGTTAGAAACTACAACTCAAGTTAGTTCTATTAGTATTGAAAGAAACCCTTTATTATTTAATATTAATAGCTTGGAAAATGCAACTGTAGTAGGAAATGTGCAAATTATAGATAATGCCGCGTTGTCTAATTGTAGTATAGAGAGCTTTTGTCTGGCCATTGCAGCAGGAAATACAAATTTTAATATTGCCAATAACGCAACAGGTTGTAATTCATTACAAGAAATTGAACAAGGCTGTATAGGTGTTGTTAACTCTCTTACAGGAACTATTTCTTTCGATATAGATAACAATGGCTGTAGTACAGGAAACACACCATCAGAAGGCATACTTGTTAGTGTAGAAAATTCAAACGGAATACTATCAACACTTACAGATAGTAATGGTAACTATGTGTTATTATTATCTGATAATGAATATACGGTATATATAAATGAACAATCTTTACCAAGTGATGTTTCGTTTTCTCCTGCAAGTCAAACTGTTTTATTCACAGAATCTGAAACAGAGGTAACTGCAGATTTCTGCCTAACATCTTCAAGTTCTTATGACGACCTAGCAGTTTCAATTTTTCCATTAGAAGAAGCACGACCAGGTTTTGAAACAGATTATTTAATCAATTTTGAGAATAACGGAACTACAGTTTTAAATCCCACTATAACTTTAATGTTTGAAGATACTAAGATGAATTACCTTAGTAGTACACCTCAAGAGACTTCAGTAACTAGTAATATGGTAACTTGGAGTTTTAGCAACTTGCAGCCATTTCAAAGTGGCTCTATTGTGTTTACTACAGACATTTTTCAGCCACCAACAGTTAATGGAGACGATATCCTAAGCTATACAGTAACAATATCTCCAAACTCAAATGATGCTATTCCAGAAGATAATAGTCAGGTTTTCGAGCAAATAGTAGTAAATTCTTTTGATCCAAATGACAAGCAAGTAACACAAGGTGAAAGTATTTTAGAAGCAGAAGTGCCTAATTATTTAGATTACCTGGTTCGTTTCCAAAATACAGGTACAGCAAGTGCTGTAAATATAACAGTAACAGATACATTATCTAATAATTTACAATGGGGAACTTTAAAAGCAGTAGCTTCTAGTCATGAGTACAGATTAGAGGTAGAAGATGGAAACATTGTAAAATTTATTTTTGAAGATATATTTCTTCCTGCAGAACAAGATGACTCAGAAGGTAGTAACGGGTATGTTGCATTTAGAATAAAGCCAGTAGCAAGCCTTACAATTGGAGAGTCTGTAGAAAATACTGCAAATATCTTTTTCGATTTTAATGAGCCAATCATCACCAACACTGTAACTACAGAGGTAGTGGCGCCACTTAGTGTCCCAGAAACTAGTATGCCCGAAAATATATTGATTTATCCTAATCCAGTAAATTCGTATTTAAATGTAGAAACTGTTTCAGGTAATACAGTCACATCAATAGTAGTAACAACGTTAACGGGGCAACGTTTATTAACATCAAAGAACACCTCTATTAATTTAACTTCTCTAACTAAAGGTATTTACTTTGTGACAGTTACAACCCAGCAAGAAAAATTTATAAAACGAATAATAAAAGATTAAACAATCTTGGTTTAATTTTTGAATACATTTACTAAAAATTAAAAACTATGAGAGGTTTAAGTTTACTTTTTGTTGCACTATTAGTAATGTCTTGCGGTGGTCCTAAGCCGATTGTAGATTATGATAGTGAAGCAAATTTTTCAACCTTTACGACGTATAATATTTTTCCAGACATACAAACAAACTTGAGCCAGTTAGATGAAAAGCGATTATATAGTGCTTTAGATGATGCTTTAAAGGAAAAAGGAATTACTAAATCAAGATTTCCAGATCTTTATATAAATGTATATACTATACAGTATGAAGATGTAAACCCAAACACAATTGGTATTGGTTTTGGTGGTGGCGGTAATGTAGGCGTTGGCGTTTCTGGTGGCATTCCGTTAGGTAAGAGTAGAGTCAACTTTCTTAAACTTACGCTGGATATAATAGATGAATCTACAGATAATCTTATTTGGCAAGCAGTTTCAGAACAAAAGTTTAATTTAAACACCTCTCCAGAATACAGGTTAAATTACTTTAAGAAATTAATTTCAAAAATGCTTAAAAGCTATCCACCTAAAGAATAATCTGTATTAGTTATTTAAAATACTTATCCCCAATTTACGTTAAGAAACCTATGAGATATATAATTTTAGCAATCATACTTTGCTTCTCGCTAAATGGTGTTGCGCAATCTAATTATGAAAAAGGACTGCAATCATTTAACAAAGAGAACTATAATACAGCTAAATCTTACTTTCAGGCTTATCTCAAAGAAAATCCAAATCACAAACAAACAAAGGAATACCTTGGTGATATTGCTGGTCACTCTAAAGATTGGGACACCGCTTTAGATTATTATAAAGAGCTTTTAGACGCGTCTCCAAAAAATGCCAATTATCACTTTAAATATGGAGGTTCACTAGGGCTTAAATGTCTTGAGATGAATAAAGTTAAAGCTGTGTTTTATATAGATGATATTAAGTACCACTTAAATGAAGCAGCTAAACTGGACCCTAACCATATAGAAGTAAGATGGGCTTTGGTTGAGCTTTATATACAGTTGCCAGGCATATTGGGTGGAAGCGAGTCTAAATCTCAGGAGTATGCAGAGCAGCTTTATAAAATTAGTCCTGTAGATGGGCACTTGTCTAGAGGATATATAGCAGAATACAGTAACAGACCTAAAGATGCAGAAGTACACTATAAAAAAGCTATAGAGATTGGTGGCTCACCTCACACGTACGAGAAACTAACTAAACTTTACGAGGAAAACAATGAGCCAGAAAAAGCTGTAAATACATTGGAAGACAGCTTGAAAAAATATGACAGGAATCAACTTAATTACCAAATTGCAAAAATTTGTGCCCAATATAATATTAAGCCACAAACTGGTTTGGTGTATGCAGACAGATATATACAAAATCACTCTATAAAAGATGGCGTACCATTAGACTGGGCGTATTTACGAAAAGCACAAATGTATAGGCATATGGGTAATAGGAGCAAAGCCTCATATTGGATTCAGGAAGCTTTAAAAGATCGTTCAGACTTTAAAGAAGCACTACAAGAACGCTCACTAATTCTAGATATGTAGTTGGGCAAGCCGCCATTTATAAATGGCGTCGGGCTTTCGCTACTCACTTTTTTGCAAACAAATGCAAAAAGAGTTTAAACACGCGCTCAATCCCTCTTGCATTTTTTATTTTTACATCATCATATAACAAATTGTAAATTATGAATATTCACTTTATTGCAATAGGAGGAAGTGCTATGCACAATTTAGCCTTAGCATTACACCATAAAGGATATAAGGTTACAGGAAGTGACGATACTATTTTCGAGCCTTCAAAATCTAGATTAAGTAAGCATAATTTACTGCCAGAAACATTTGGGTGGTTCCCAGAACGTATAACCAATTCTTTAGATGCTGTAATATTAGGAATGCACGCAAAAGCAGACAATCCAGAATTATTAAAAGCAAAAGAATTAGGACTTAAAATTTACTCCTACCCAGAATTTCTTTACGAACAATCTAAACAAAAAACACGTGTAGTTATTGGTGGCTCACACGGTAAAACTACCATAACAGCTATGATCTTGCATGTTATGAACTACCATGATAAAGAGGTAGATTATATGGTTGGTGCGCAATTAGAAGGCTTTGATACTATGGTGCACTTAACAGAAGAAAATGATTTTATCGTGTTAGAAGGAGACGAGTATTTATCTTCACCTATAGACAGACGACCAAAATTTCACTTATACAAACCCAACATAGCATTACTTAGCGGTATTGCTTGGGATCATATAAATGTTTTTCCAACATTTGAAAACTACGTAGAGCAATTTAAAATCTTTGCAGATTCAATGTCTCGAGGTGGTATTTTAGTATACAACGAAGAAGATCCAACTGTAAAGCAAGTTGCAGAAGAGGCTACAGCTCCAACTCGCAAACATGCGTATACAACAGCAGCTTACTCTGTGGAGAATGGTAAAACATTATTAGAAACTCCTGAAGGCCCTATGCCAATTGAAATATTTGGGGCTCATAACCTTAATAATTTAGCAGGTGCCAAATGGATATGCCAACATATGGGCGTAGACGAAGACGAATTCTACGAAGCAATATCAACTTTTAAAGGTGCATCTAAACGTCTTGAGAAAATTACAGAAAATAATAATGCCGTTGTATATAAAGATTACGCCCATAGTCCTAGTAAAGTAAGTGCAACCACAAAAGCTGTAAAAAATCAATATCCAGACCGCAAATTAGTAGCTTGTTTAGAGTTGCACACCTACAGTAGTTTAAATGCTGAATTTTTAGACCAATATGAAGGAGCTTTAGATGCTGCAGACAAAGCTATTGTGTTTTACTCACCAGATGCTGTTCAAATTAAGCAGCTAGATGAGGTGAAGGCAGAGCAGATTAATGAAGCTTTTAAAAGAGATGACTTGGTAATTTTTACAAATCCAGCAGATTTTAAAACGTATTTATATGCACAAGACTTTAAGGATAGTGTACTACTATTAATGAGTAGTGGTAATTATGGTGGTTTAGATTTTAATGAGCTAAAGTCTGTAATATAGAGTACAGTTAACTGTCAAAAATTGAGTTAATGTAATTTAGTTTGTGTGTTGGTTCAGAGTTTTCTAAAGCACTTTTAGCAAGCATTTGTTCAGCGTTAGGTTTGTCTTGGCTTATTTTAAATTTGCCTTCCCAAGAAGTAATGTCTACTTCAAAACCTTCAATGAAATCTATTAAACGCTCCATTCTTACATCGTTTTTGTCTAAAACAAACTTTTGTTCCAAACCTTCTAGTTGAGCAGTCATATTTACTATTGATTCTTTTACATCATAAGCATTTTCAATTTTACTTACACTACCTTCAATATGTATTTTAATGTAATTCCATGTAGGTAATTGTTTGCTTTCAAAAATACTTGGTGAAATATATGAATCTGGGCCATTAAAGATAATTGTACAAGGATTGCCATTAGATAGTAATGAGGTTTGCGGATTTGCTTTGTCTATATGACCAATTAATTTGCCTGCGCCTTGTTTGGTTTCCTTGTAGGTTAGTGGTAAATGCGTCACTAATACCTTGGCGTCTTTTACAGAAATCACAGTAGCTAAAGGATAGGCTTTAATAGTAGAAATAACGTGATTAAAATTAGTTTCCTGATAATGCTTAGGTGGATAACTCATAATTAATTAAAACTATAACTGTTTAGGTAAAACTAGTGTAAATGTAGTCATTCATAAATTTCATATCTTTAAAACAAGCAATTTTAATTATGGAAGGAAAATCTTCATTTCCTATTACCACTTGGGCCTTAGATGATCGCCCTAGAGAAAAACTACTCCTAAAAGGAAAAACAGCATTAAGTGATGCAGAACTTATTGCAATACTTATTGGCTCAGGAAACAGACAGGAAAGTGCTGTAGAGTTAAGCAAACGTATACTTGCAGACTTTCATAATAACTTAAACGAGTTAGGTAAGCAATCTGTAGAAACCTTAACAAGTTATAAAGGCATTGGTGAAGCAAAAGCAATATCAATTGTAGCGGCTATGGAGTTAGGACGAAGAAGACGTTTTGAAGCTGCTTTGGAGCGTAAGGTTATAACATCAAGCGCCTCTGTCTTTGAGCTTATGCAACCTATAATAGGAGATTTAGATCATGAAGAGTTTTGGGTTGTATACTTAAATAATAGCAATAAAGTAATTCAACAAACGCAATTAAGCAAAGGAGGAATTACGGGTACTTTGGTAGATGTTAGGCTGTTATTTAAAATGGTCTTACAAGTAGGTGCAGTTGCAATAATTTTGGTTCATAACCATCCTAGTGGCACTTTAAAAGCAAGCCAAGCAGATAAGCAACTTACTGAGAAATTGAAACTTGCAGGACAGAGTCTAGACATTAAAGTATTAGACCACGTAATTGTAACCCAAAAGGCGTATTTTAGCTTTGCCGACAATGGTATCTTATAGTTCGCAATGTTATTAGTCTTCACCAAAAAACAAACGCCAAGAATAGTTTATACATTTAAGCATATCTGTACCCATATGCTTGGAGTAGAGGTAAAGTTTACATCAAAAATAGAAGATTTTATTGGTCATGACGGTCCTAAAATGTCTTACGGAAGACAACCCTTAGGAAATGAATTATTTTTTCAAAACGTACCCTTATTATTTGAACAAGGTTTTAGTGATATAGAGCCTGCAGTACAAGAATGGGGCAGTACAGTCGGGTTTTTTAAGGTAACAGACAAGAGTGCATTGCCGTATGATATTTTTGCAGCATCATTCTATTTATTAAGCCGTTATGAAGAATACTCACCGCATGTAAAGGATAGTGAAGGCCGTTTTCCTGCTACAGAAAGTTTAGCTTATAAATCTAATTTTATTCATCAACCTGTAGTCGATTTTTGGGTCGAACGTTTTAGGTCTGTACTAAAAGAACGCTTTAATACAATAACATTTAAAAATAAATTATTTAAGCTTAGTACAATTGTTGCTGTAGAAGAAGCATACAAATACAAGCGAAAAGGCATAATGAGGTCTGTTGTAGGAGGTTTGAGAGATTTAGTGACTCTTAGGCTAGGCTCAGTTTTTAATAGGTTGAGAACCCTCTTGTTTTTAAAGAAAGATGATTATGATGTGTTTGAGAAGCTAGTAGATTTTTCTAAAAAACATAATGTCAAGTTTAAATATATGTTTCAGCTTAGTGACTTTTCTGCTAAGGATAGAAATGTAAACCACAACAGAAAAAACTTTCATTCCCTTATAAAATCTATGGCAGATTATAATGAGGTCGGATTGTTATCTGGGCATAACTCTACTATCGAAAAATCTGTGCTTAGAAAAGAAAAGAAACGCTTGGAAAATATTATGAATAGGCCACTTAAATCTATGCTTAATGCAAAGTATCCTATGAACTTACCGGAAACTCAAAACCATATTGCAGATTTAGAAATTCCTCATACATTTTCAATGGGATATCCAGAGTATGTTGGTTTTAGAGCAAATACGTGTTCTCCATTCCTGTTTTATGATATAAATTTAGAGCGTGTTACACCAGTAAGGCTTCATCCTTATGTGTTTAATAGTTTATGTGTAAGTCCAGAAAATTTCAAAGAAGTTTCAGAAAAATTGCTACAAGTTAAATCTGCAATTAATAGGCTAGAAGGAGAAATGAACTTGGTGTTTAATAATATAGATTTTTCAACGCAAACGACAGCAAATGCTTATCTTGATTTAATAATTCAACTTAATGAAACTTAAAGATAAAAAGCATATTTTTTTCGATTTAGATCATACCCTTTGGGATTTTGAAAAAAACTCTGCACTTACAT
The DNA here is from genome assembly GCF_000196315.1 of Croceibacter atlanticus HTCC2559. Lineage (NCBI taxonomy): Bacteria > Pseudomonadati > Bacteroidota > Flavobacteriia > Flavobacteriales > Flavobacteriaceae > Croceibacter > Croceibacter atlanticus. The sequence goes on from NC_014230.1 coordinate 1,276,463, forward strand.
TTCAGCATATTTTCAATTCAAATAAAGTAAACCTATCATTTAATGATTTTATAAATGTTTACAGTCCAATTAATTTTGAATATTGGAGATTGTACAGAACCAACCAAGTTTCTAAAGAAGAATTAAGGTATGGTAGATTAAAAAAAACGTTTGATAAATTAGGTTACACTATAAATGACACCCTTATTTATAAATTATCTAATGATTATATAGAGCATCTTTCATCATTTAACCATCTTTTTGAAGGCACGTTTGAACTTTTAAACTATTTAAAACCAAATTATAAATTGCATATAATCACAAATGGTTTTAATGAGGTGCAGCAAAAGAAAATGCATAACAGTAAAATAAACGATTATTTTGATGTGATTGTCACTAGTGAAATGGTAGGTGTAAAGAAGCCAGATCCAAAGATTTTTGAATATGCACTTGAGCAGGCAAACGCTACTGTAAATAATAGTATAATGATTGGTGATAGTTATGAAGCAGATATCTTGGGCGCAAATAACCTAGGTATAACATCTATTTACTATGACGTGCATAACGATAATGTGCCTGATACTCAGATTAAAGTAGACAATCTTTTAAGTATTATAACGTTTCTTTAATTAGGTAAGTTTTATTAAACATATATCTTGTTAAACTATGCTAAGGTCCCGTTACATCATAGTTTTGGTAATGTTATGTCTTTGTTTTAACCTCTCATCTTGTGTAGATGATGTAGATTTTGAACAAGGAGAAGCATTTACATTTTACCAAAACAATACAATCTCTCTAGTCTTTTTTGAGGTAGATGATTTAGATTTTACAAACCCAGTAAACAATGGTTACGTAACAGATGTAACTAGATTAGATTTTCTAGATGATGGCTTTATTCAAGAAAATTTAGTGGCGTTAGAGCTTTATATAGAATACAACAACACCTTTTCCCAAGACTTTAATACCACACTTACGTTTTTGTCTGAAGCAGATGAAGAAAAATATCCAATTAATTTTGTGATAAACGGAAGCCCAGACGGTACTGTAGAGCAAACTATACATATAGAGCAAGTGCCAGTAAATATGTTAGATAGCATAAGGCAATCTATTAAATTACAGGTTGAAATTGAGTTGATAGATAATGGTATGCCAATTCAAGGTGATTTAAGCTTAAGATCTAAAGCAGATTTTACTTTAGAAGTTGGAGGAGAAAGTACTGGCGGATGAAAAAATGTGTAATCCTACTTTGTTTATGTGTATTAAGTAGTTTTTTAACTGCTCAGAATAAGCAATTACTATATGGCGTAGATGGTTTACCGCAAACCTTAATGCTTAATCCAGGAAGTAATATTACTTTTAATAAACATATAGGGATTCCCTTTTTCTCTCAAATTCATGTAAATTTTGGTTCAACAGGCATTAATGCTTTCGATATTTTTGAAGACTCTCAAGTAGTTTCAATAAACCAAAGAATTTTAAACGTATTAAATAGAATTTCAACAAACGATTTTGTTGAGGTTAATCAGCAATTTGAAATACTATCCTTTGGCTGGCAAAACAATAAAAACTATTATTTTTCTGGTGGTCTATATCAAGAGGTAGATGCTATTTCTTACTTGCCTAAAAATTTTGCATTATTGGGTTACCAAGGTAATGCAGGAAGTAATATTGGCAAGCCCTTTTCATTTAACGAAATTAAAGCACAAGGTGAAGCAGTAGCTGTTTGGCATTTTGGGGTCAATAAAAAAGTTTCTAAAGACTTGAGATTGGGCGGTCGTTTTAAGATTTATTCAAGTCTTGTAGATTTTAGGAGCACAGATAATAAAGGAACATTTATTACAGAAGAAACCCCAAACGGTCCTAATTTTTACAAGCACTCATTATTAAATGCAAATGTAAAAATACAAACATCTGGGTATTCAGAATTAGATGATTTACCAGAAGGAAGTACACCAAAAGATGTTTTTGGTGTATTAGCTGGACGTTATTTTTTTGGAGGAAATCTAGGACTTGGCGTAGACTTAGGCTTAACGTATACTCTTAACGATGCGTGGTCTTTATCTGCAAGTGTGCTTGATTTGGGTTTTATTTCTCACACAAAAAATGTAGAGACTTATAGAGCTTCAGGAAGTTATGAACTTGATGGTATAGAGCTAGAGTTTCCTGAAAATAACAATGATCCTGCACCTCCATATTATCAACAACTTAGTGATGCTATTGAAGCTGCAGTACCAATTGATACATTAACAACTAATTATACAACATTAAGACCAGTAAAATTAAATGCAGGACTTAACTATGGCTTTAGCAATACTTATAGAGCTTGTAACTGTTATGCTACAGGAGATGAGCTTTATGATAACAATGTCGGTCTTCAGTTATATGCTGTAAAACGACCAAGAGCTTTTTCTGGAGCTGCTACTCTGTATTATGACAAACGTATTACAAATGGTTTAAGAGGTAAGCTTACCTATACTATAGACGCCTTTTCATACACTAATATAGGAGCTTTAATTGCGGTAACCGGTAAGACGTTTAATTTTTACATAGCTGCAGATAATTTATTGAGTTATAGAAATCTTGCCAAAGCAAACGCCTTATCTTTACAATTAGGTTTTCAATTTATTATAACTAAAAAGTGATGAAATATATCTTAAGCTTTATGTTCGTGTTTCTTAGCATGACATTAATTGCACAAACTTCTATAAATGATTATAAGTATGTAGTGGTTCCTAAATCTTACGAATTCTCACAAGAGCAGGACCAATACCAACTAAATTCGCTTTCAAAGTTTTTATTTGAGAAACACGGTTTTAATACTATCATGGAAGGTGATAATTATCCTACAGATCTTGCTGAAGATAGATGTTTGGCATTGTATGCTAACGCTATAGGTAATTCTGGATTATTTGTAACAAAAGTTAGTATAGAGCTGCTGGATTGTAATGGAGACCTTGTATATATTACAGACGAAGGAACAAGTAAGGATAAGCGTAAGGGACAAGCTTATATAATCTCTACAAGAGAAGCTTTTAAAAGCTTAGAAACCTTAAATTATTCTTATAACGAAGAAAAAACTTCAAACTCTAACAAAGATTCCACACCAAAGTTTACAGTTAAGGAGATTGCAGCTGAGCAAGATATAGATGTAAATGAACCTAAAGCGAATAAAGCAGAAAGTACGATTGCAGAAGAAAAAGTTGAAGTTGTAAAGCCTCTTGGAGTTACCAAATATAAACGAGGAGATTCTATAGTAAGCTTAATAAAGACAGATGGTGGTTTTGAATTAAGAGCTTCAAATTTAAACAACAAAATAATTGCTAGTTTATTAATTAGTGGCCAGGACAATGTGTTTCATTATTTAAAAGATATGAACACTAAGGGTATCGCATATTTTTCAATAAATGGTAACCTAAATATTGAGTATTTAGATTCAGACAATGTTTTGGTATCTCTTAGTTATGAGCTTCAATAGCTATAATGTGAAGACCAGCGTTGTTTTAAGAACTCTTTAATCCCAGACTCTCTTGCATTATTACCAGGCTTAAATAGTACTGTGCCTTTTAATTCCTCAGGTAAAAAATTAGCTTGAACAAAATTACCTTCATAGTCATGTGCATATTTATAGGACTTAGAATAGCCAAGCTCTTTCATAAGTTGTGTGGGCGCATTTCTAAGCTCTAATGGCACCGGTAAGTTTCCAGTTTGCTTTATTAAACTTTGCGCTTTCTTAATAGCCATATAACTCGCATTACTTTTAGCAGAAGTTGCTAAGTAAATAACACATTGACTTAGTATTATGCGGGCTTCAGGATAACCGATAGTAGTAACAGCTTGAAACGTATTATTAGCAATTACCAATGCTGTAGGGTTAGCATTACCTATATCTTCAGATGCTAAAATTATAAGGCGTCTTGCAATAAATTTTACATCTTCGCCGCCTTCAACCATTCTAGCAAGCCAATATACAGCCGCATTAGGATCACTTCCTCTAATAGATTTAATAAAGGCTGAAATTATGTCGTAATGTTGTTCTCCTGTTTTATCATACAGAACAGTATTTTGCTGCACATTTTTTAAAACAAAATCATTTGTGATTACAACTTTTTCTGATGCTGAGGTATTAACTAGAAGTTCAAATATATTAAGTAGCTTTCTAGCATCGCCACCACTAAGTCTTAATAATGCTTCTGTTTCTTTTAGTTCTATGTTCTTTTTAGAAATATAAGGATCTTCAATTATAGCTTTATTAATTAATTGTAATAGATCCTCTTTACTGAAAGGCTTTAAGACATAAACCTGACATCTAGATAATAGTGCAGGTATAACCTCGAAACTAGGGTTTTCTGTAGTTGCTCCTATTAATGTTACCCAACCCTTTTCTACAGCGCCTAAAAGAGAATCTTGTTGAGATTTACTAAATCTATGAATCTCATCTATAAATAATAAAGGGTTCTTACTACTAAACAAGCCATCACTCTTTTTAGCTTTTTCAATAACTTCCCTAACATCTTTTACACCACTATTTATTGCACTTAAGCTATAAAATGGGCGATCACTTTCATTAGCTATAATATTAGCTAATGTTGTCTTTCCGACGCCTGGTGGACCCCAAAAAATTAATGAGGGTAAAACGCCTGCTTTAATTTGTTTAGATAAAGAGCCGTCTTGTCCTACTAAATGCTTTTGGCTAATATAAGAATCTAAAGATTTTGGTCTTAACCGTTCTGCTAAAGGTGTATTCATAAACGCAAAAGTAAGTATTCGTGACATTATTACAGAATGTTTAAATTGGTAATACTTTTGCTAGTGTAACCTTATGAATAGAAACGGCCAACTTACTTTTTCACTATATACAATTCTTGTTCCATTAAGTTTTGTGCTACTAATGTGGGTGGTGTTTTGGTTTGAAATTAGATTTAATTTTAATTTCAATAATTTTGGAGTTCAGCCACAAACATTAAAGGGATTAAGAGGTATAATATTCTCACCATTTATACATAGTGATCTAAGTCACTTATGGCATAACACGTTACCCATTTTAATATTAGGTACAGCATTATTTTATTTTTATAGGTCCAAGGCTATAAAAATTATGATTTTTGGATTACTAATTACGGGACTTATAACTTGGCTAATAGCAAGACCATCTAATCACATTGGTGCTAGTGGTGTTATTTACTTTCTGAGTAGTTTCTTGTTTTTTAAGGGTATTTGGTCTAAACATTACAGATTAATTGCTCTGTCATTAGTTGTAATCTTTATTTACGGAAGTTTAATATGGGGTACTTTACCTAATGCAGTAGCAGAAAATGTTTCTTGGGAAGGTCACTTATCTGGATTATTAACTGGAATTTTTGGAGCTTTAATCTTTAAAGGAGTGTCTTTAAAAAAGGAAAAGTTTATTTGGGAAAAGCCAGATTACAATGAAGAAGAAGATGAGTTTATGTCACATTTTGATGAGTCTGGGAATTTTGTTGAAAAAACAGAAACAGAAGATGAAGACTTAGATATTGAGTACCATTATATAGAAAACAAAAAAGACAGTTAATTACTGTCTTTGTCTTATAGCTTCATAAAGAAATGCACCAGTAGCAACAGATACATTTAGAGATTCAATTTTACCCAATAGTGGTAGTTTAGCTTTGTAATCTACTATCTTTAAAACTGAAGGATTTATACCACGACCTTCACTACCCATTATTAAAGCATGAGAACCTGTTAAAGGTACATCGTATATTGTATTGTCTGTCTTTTCAGTAGCAGCTACAATCTTCACATCACAACTTTGTAAATAATAGATTGCATCTTTAATATGATCTACTTTACATATAGGAATATTAAAAATAGCTCCTGCCGATGTTTTTACTGCATCTGCAGTGATAGGAGCAGAGCCTGTTTTAGAAATTATAATAGCAGAAACACCAGTGCATTCTGCGGTTCTTACAATAGCACCAAAATTACGAGTATCTGATATTTGATCTAACATTAAAAAGATTGGAGACTCAATATCCTTTATTATTCTATTTATAGTTATTTCAAAATCCTGAAATGATATAGGTGCCACTTTAGCTACAGCACCTTGATGGTTCCTTCCTTTACTTAACTTTTCAATTTTAATTTCAGGAACATAAGAACTGCTTATTCTTTTAGATTTTATTAGTGATTCTAACTCCTTAAAAAGATCTCCTTCTAATTCTTTTTGAAGGTATACCTTTTCAATATCCTTACCGGCTTCAATAGCTTCAATAATTGCTCTTAATCCGTATATTTTAGTGTCTTCTGTCATAGGGTATAAAGATAAAAAAAAACACCTCTTAAAAAGAGGTGTTTTAGTATTATAAAAATGAGTGTAATTACTCAGCAGCAACTACGGTACCTTCTGCATCAGCAATAGTATAATTTCCGCCAGCTACGTTTATTGTAGCAGCTAAGAATAAACCATCGTTTAATCCAGCAGGAGCACTAGTTGGGCTATCTGAAGTATATACATTGTACTCTAAAGTTGTAGAGATTACACCTACTTTTCCTAAAGTTAACTTGAAAGGAATAGCAAATGGAGCAAGAGGAGTTTCACCTGGCGCTACATCATATAGATCTACAAATACTTGGTAATCACCATCAGCTAATTCACCAAAAGCATAGTTAACTTCTGGACAAGCTGCAGAACCTGCAACATAACCAACTGGATTAAGGAATAAATCGAAATCTACGTGATCACATAATCCTTCAGTTAAAGATTCTTCTTCATTATCTGCGTTTAAGAAACTGTAAGTAACATCACCTTCCCATTCAAGTAATGCACCAAAACTAGTGTTAGCTGCGTTGTTGATGTTAACAGTAATAGTAGAAGTAGATGGGTTTACAAAACTTTGACCACTTCCTGTACTTCTTAATTCAAAAACAACAGATTCGCTAGCATTAGTATCTAAATCGATAATAGCGCTTACTGGAATCTCGTGAGAAGTTTGTCCAGCAGGAATTACAATATCAAAAGATGGAGTTGCTCCAACACCATCATCTGGTGAGTTGAACGTTCCGTTTCCTGATACGTTATAATCTGCAACAACAGCATCACCACTTACTGGAGTTAGTACTAAATCAATTGGATCTCCAATTGCACGACTAACAGTAAGGTTAATGATTGCAGCATCTCCAGCTTCATCAATTGTGATGCTCTGGTTTACTACATTAACTTCTGGTTTGTTTGGATCTGGATAACTTTGATCGTCATCCATACAACCTACAGCAAAAATAGATAAAGCTGAAAGTAATAATATATTCTTAAATGTATTTTTCATGTTTTATGTTATGTTTTGTTATAGTCTTGTATAAGTTACATCGTGTCTTAATGGACCTGATCCAAAAGTAATGATGTAAGACATGTCAAAGTTTAATGTTTCTAAGTCAACTAATCCATCAGGACCATCTAAGTTAACACCGTAAACTTCGTTACTGTAAAATCCTTGAGCAAGACCTTGGTTAGGTACAAATACTTCACCACAAATAACTTCAAAGTTCATTGATGTATCTGGAGCAATAGTGTTTACACCCCAAAATCCAGTACTTTCAGTAAGGAATTGGTTTGGAGCAATCCACTCAATTACTTCGTTACCATTGTAGCTACCACCATCTTCTCTAGTTAACTGTACAAAATAGTCTGTGAAGTTATTATCCTCCTGAGCTAATTGAGAGTTACAACCAACAAACGTAATTGCAATTCTGCTATTACTAGCTGCAACTACAGCAGGAGCTCCAGTAGAATCTGCAGCAGTAAGATCTAAAACTAATCTTGTTGGCATTGTCTCATTAAGACCACCAGTGTTAATTAATAAATTAAATCTTCCAAAATCACTACCAGCTGGAATTGTTAAAGAACCGCTGTTATCAACAAAGTCAAACTCGACACCTTCTGTTGCAGAAGATAATTCAGTGTTTACAGTGTAAGATACTGTAATGTCCTGTGAAGGATCACTACCATCTTGACCACCGATTACAACTACGTTGTAACCAGCTTCAATAGGTCCTATATCCTCAAAATAACTTTCGTTTGCTACTTGTTGGCTAAATCCAATTGTGTATGGAGTGTTAGCTACTGCTTCTAAAGTCTCATCAGTATCATCTACTAAACAAGATGTAAACATCGTTGAGCAGAACACTGTAAGGGCTAAAAATTTTAAATTTTTCATATTGCTTTTTTTTTAATTAATTCTGTGTTGAATCCCAAAATATATACGTATTAAAAGCATCATCAGTTTCCTGTGCTGGCTTATTAGCAGCATTTGCGATAGATTCAGATGATGGGTATAATAAACGCGTTGGTTTTTTATCACGTTGCGCGTTGATTGCTAAAGGTACTTCTGGGAAGTTAGTTCTATTCATATCTATGAAAGATTCAATAGCATTAATTCCGTTAGTAGCAATCCACTTTTGAGTCATGATAGCTTCAATTTTGTTAGCACTACCATCCCAACCAATTTCATCAACTCCATCACTGTTAGTAATGTATGCTTCTGCTTGAGCTCCTATTCCTAATTGGTCAAAAGAACTTCTGATACCGTCTTGGAATAAACCTTTAGCATCTCCTGCGATATATCCTCTAAATACAGCTTCGGACTGTAAGAAAAAGCTTTCTGCTGCAGAAAATAATACACCATCTTGACTAGCATCAACTAAAAGACCTTCACCAAGTGGAGAAATTTCGTCTGGAACACTAGGATCATTACTATCAACACCTTGTTGTACACCTTGTACTTCACCATCAACCGGAGTATATAACTCGTTAATTCTTGGATCAAGAATACCAGTTAATGTACCATCTAAATATTGCTCAGCATAAAGAGAAGCAACGATAAAACGGTTAGAAGTTGTTTGAGAACCATCTACGTTAAATCCGTAAGTAGCATAGAAAGGATTTTGTCTTCCTGTATCGTTAGCATAACCTGGATTAATTGCAGCTGTAGTTGTGATGAAAGAAGCATCTTGTAATGCTTGGAACTGTGTTGCTAAATAAGAAGCAGTTTCTCCATCAGTTTCAGCTAATGTAGATTGTCTCATTAAGATACGTAACTTAAGAGTATTTGCAAAAGTTACCCAGTTTGTCATATTACCATTGTAAACAACATCTTCAGAACCTACAGGGTTTGTAAGGTCAGTATTATTGTCTATTAATGCTAATGCTTCATCAACTTCTGTAATTAATGCACGGTAAATTTCCATGTCATCATCATAAGTAGGAGTTGGGTTATCACCACCTTGGAAAGCTTCAGTATAAGGAGCATCACCGTAAAGGTCAACAACATATTGCATGTAGTAAGATTTCATAATCTTAGCAATAGCTTTGTGATTTTCGTAGTTTTCGAAATCTGCATCAATCATTGCTTGGAAATTAGCAACGTTTAAGTAGATACCATCCCAGATAAAGTTATAGAAAGTACTTGTAATAATTAATTGGTACTCTTCATTAAAACCACCTGTAAAGGCGTTAATGTTACCAGCCCAGTTGTTCATCATAACATTACCTAAACGGTTCATGTTATTAGATTGAGATGGGAATGAACCTGTCATAGCGCCAGCTAATATTAAGTCTGGTGTTACCTGAGATTCAATAGGATCGTTTAATGGATCATTGATGTCCAAGTAATCTTCACACGATTGGAATGTTCCAACGGCTAAGATTAATGTAAATAAATAAATTATTTTTTTCATGTTATTATGATATATGTTTAAAACTTAATGTTAAGGTTAAGACCGTAAGATCTTGTTACTGGGTATTGGTTGATAGCCGCTAAACCTTGACCGTTACCAGTTGTGTTAGAAGTTTCAGGGTCGTTATAACCTCTGTTTTCTTTTGGTAACACAGTAAATGGATTTCTAGCATTTACACCTACAGTTACAGCAGTAAGTGGTGTTTTAGCTAAATAATCTTGTGGTAAAGTATAAGTTAATGAAAGTTCTCTTACTTTGAAAGCTGTCGCATCTAAAACAAAGTTCTCAGTTACTGTGTAGTAATCGTTAGAGAAGTAGTTTAAGTAGTTAGAATACGTTGTTCCACCTGTAATTACGTTAGTGTTTTCTTCGAATACACCTGGAGAAGTTTCAATAGCAGAGTTAGGGTAGATAAAACCACCACGTCCGTTTTCAGCACTTTCGATTAAGTGACCAGACCAAGATAACCAAGATTTAGCACCTGACCAGAATTGGTGACCAGTTCTGTAATCAAATACACCTGCTAAACGGAAACCTTTATATTCAAAAGAAGTATTTAAACCAATGATATAATCAGGGTTTGAAGTACCTAAGTTAGTAAGGTCTGAAGATACTCTAGGAGTACCAGTAGTAGGATCAATTAACACTCTGCCTTGAGGATCTCTTAAGTAAGATGTTCCTTTAATAGTAGGGAATGTTTCTCCAACAACAGCAAATACACCAACTGGGTTAGCATTGTTTGGGAAAGATTGTAATGCAATCTCATCTGTATCATCACTAATCTTGATAACTTTTGTCTCGTTTGTAGAATAAGAAATTCTAGCATCCCAACGGAAGTTTTCAGTTTTGATAGGTGTAAATCCTAAGTCAATTTCAAAACCTCTTGTTTCAGTCTCACCAATGTTAATTCTCGAAGAACTAATACCAGATGCTGAAGACGTAGATGTATTAGCAATTTGGTTTGTGTTTTTAGAGAAATAGTAAGAACCGTCAAAAGTTAATCTATCTTTAAAGAAACCTAAGTTTAAGTTACCTTCATAAGACGTTACAAATTCAGGCTCTAATAATGGGTCTGTAATAGTTCTATCTTGTCTGAAAGAGTTTAACGTTCCGTAAGGATAGTTAGCAGCTTGTTCGAAAACAGGTACTGTTTCATAAGCTCCAATACTACCGTCGTTACCAACTTTTACAGCACTAACTGCAATCTTAGCGAAGTTTAATACATCACCTTTTAAGCTTGGGAATGCTTTAGTAGGAATGAAAGATATACCAGCACTTGGGTAAAAGAATGAATTGTTCTCTTTATCTAATGTAGATACGTAGTCATTACGACCTGTAACGTTTAAGAATAAGAAATCTTTATATCCAAAATCTAAGTTTGCAAAAAGACCCATACGACGAGATCTTAAGATAGTGTTAGATACTCTTGGTGTTCCAGTAATGTTATCTACATTGTAGAAACCAGGAATTGTTAAGTTATCTCCACCATTTGTAGATTGAGTAAATAAGTTATCCTGTAAGTTCTGACCGATGTTAGCACTAAACGTAATATCATCAGTAATGTTATAATCATTAAAGTTAATGATTAAATCACCGTAGTAGTTTCTCTGTGTATCTGCATAAGTATCAAAGCTAGAGATAGTAGTGTAATCTCCACCACCAATATTAGCAGTATCAACATCACCATTTACGTAGCTTAAACCACTTCTTTGACGAGTTCTGATGTTAGCGTTGTAACCAATACTAATATGATCGTTAAATTGGTAGCTTACGTTAGCAATACCACTAAAGATATCGTATCTGTCTGTTGTTCTTTCGTTATCTCTAATCCAATATGGAGATCTGTAGTAAGATGTCCAGTGTGTAGCGTTATTAGGCTCAGAAAATTCTTGTACTGGAATGTTAGTTGCAGTTTGAAGTAACTCTAAGTAAAGAGTACCTGTTGACTGTGTAGTTTTGCTAGTTAAATAAGTAGCATTACCTTCTAATGTCCAGTTTCCAATTTTCTTACCACCTTTAAAGTTGAATGTGTTTCTTTCTGAAACGTCATCTGCAATTACGAATTCTGTGTCTGTCTTGTTAGCAGATAAGAATACATAACCATCTTCTAAGTTACCAGCACTTAAAGATACAGTGTTTTGGAATGTACGTCCTGTTTGGAAAAATTCACTAATGTTATCACCTAAAGATACATAAGGGAAAAATCTGTAAGAACCATCTTCTTGAGGAAGACCAACTGGTTGTAATGAACCATCAAATTCTGGTCCCCAACCACCATTCTCGTAGTTTACGTGCTCTCCATTCCAACCTTGACCATATCTAGTCTGACGTTGTGGGATGTAAGCGATTTCTTCAAAAGAAGTTGCAGAGTTTACTGCTACAGTAAGCTTGTCTCCACCAGATCCTTTTTTAGTTGTAACGATAAATACACCGTTAGAACCTCTAGAACCGTAAAGTGCAGCACCGTTTGCACCTTTAATAATGTTAATATCCTCGATAATGTTAGGATCTAAAGCAGTAAGTACTTGAGATGAAGAAATTACACCATCAATTACAATTAAAGCTTGGTTGTCACCAGTTAAAGATCTGTTACCTCTCAAGTTAATACGTACATTTTGGTTTACACCACTGTTTGTAGTATTAATTTGAAGACCAGATACCTTACCAGCAAGACCTTGAGCTACGTTAGGGTTTTGTGCTTGAGTAAGTTCTTCACTCTTCACAACCTGGTTAGCAGTTGTAATCTCATCCTGCTTACGCTTAATACCTAAGGCAGTTACAACAACTTCGTCCAGTTCCTCACCAGCTTCAAGTTTAACATTAACTGTGTTACTTGCTCCTACAGTTTGATTTTGTGTAGTAAAACCAATGTAAGAAAATACTAAAATGTCTCCTGTAGACGCTGAGATAGAATAATTACCATCAAAGTCTGTTTGAGTACCATTTGAAGTACCTTGAATAATGACGTTTACACCTGGAAGCGGTAAGCCGCTACCATCGGTTACCGTACCGGTAATCGTCTTTGATTGTGCAAAGGTCATTTGCACCATAAACGCTAAGAATAGCGTTAAAATTCCACTAAATTTTGTTCTCATTTTATAATTTATTTGAATTAGCCAACGCCAAAAGTGCTAATAAAAACTTAAATATGCAATATATATTAGGAAAATATTAATTTTTTAAAATTTAGATTAAGCTTTACCAATCTTTCAGTTTATAAGTGGTTTCAATGAATTTTGTGTAATAAAAAACGCCACCCTTTTAAGGTGGCGTTAATTTTACTTTAAAAAGGTTTTGTTAATAACCTGGATTTTGCTCTAATCCACTTAAGTCAACTTCTCTTGCTGGAATAGGTAAAATAGTCTTGTTTTGACCTGGTGCAGACTCAGCCTCATTAGGCATGCCTGGACGTCTCAAGTTTAAACCGTTTCTTAAAAGATCCATTCTACGTTGTCCTTCAAATGCTAATTCTTTACGTCTTTCATTTAAGATCTGGTCTAGTGTTAAAGCACCTAATGGTGGTAAATTTGCTCTGTCTCTTAAGTCATTGATATCATCAAGTGGGGCGGCACCAATAGTACTTCCGTTTCTAAAGTTAGCTTCAGCTCTAGTTAAATATGCTTCAGTAACTCTTAAAACAGGTGCATTATCTGAGTTTGTGTTCCCATCAGGAAATTTACTTGTAAATAATCTGTCTTCACCTGAAGCAGACGTACCTGTTTGAGTAAGTGTGAACCTTAAATCACCAGCTTCTTCTTGGTAAGCTTCAATTAAATTATCAGTAAAAGGAGCGTCACCACGACCAGCTGGAGCAGGATTTGTTAAGCCTGAAAAACCTTGGCCACTATCTTGACCATCTGCAGGTGTGTTGACTAATGTGAAAAAGAACTCAGTTGATTGCGTATTGTAGAATGTATAGTTTGTAGCTAATACAAACTCATCGTTACTAATAGCATCATTTGCTAAAGTTGCTGCTTCGCCAAAACGCTCTTGGTATAAATAAAGACGCGCTAATAATAATTGCGCAGCACCAGTAGTAGCTCTTGAGTTGTCTGCATTTGTTAATGACGGTATAGCTTCTGTTAAATCCTGCTCAATTTGTGCGTGTATGTCATTAACTGTATTTCTTGGAGGATTTGCTTCTCCAGAAATTGAGAATGGTTCAGTAACTAAAGGAACAGCTAATGTAGTTCCGCCACCAACTTGTAATGGCTGACCAAATAAATTAACTAATTTAAAGTATACTAATGCACGCATAAATTTAGCTTCAGCAATCACTTGAGCACGCTCTTCTTCTGTGAAGTTTTCATCTTCAATTGTAGGAACGAATGCAATTACGTTGTTTGCTGCACCAATAACTTCATAGTTGTCATCATAAATGGCAAATATTGAAGTGTTGTCTGCTTGTGTTTCGTATGTTCTTATGTCGTTAAATGTTGGAAATGAGCCTACAAAATCAACATTATCTGCTTGCCACTCTGTAGCTAATGTAGATGTACCATTAAGAACATCGTCTTGTTGTGCAAAACTGTATACACCAACTAATGCTCCTTGAGCACCTGCTTCACTTGAAAATACTTGTTCTGTAGACTGGTCATCTTCAGGAAGTACATTCAATTCATCTTCGCAGCTTGTAAATGCTAAAGCTGTGATTAGAATAAATAAATATTTATATGTTTTCATGTCTTTTCTTTTTTCAATTAAAATGTTAGTGTTGCTCCGAATAAGAATGACTTAGACTGAGGTGGTGTAAAAAATGTTTCACCTTGTCCTAAAGCAGAGCTTGTGTCTGTAACTTCAGGATCAATACCTTCTAAGTTGTCTGCTTTTATAGTAAATAGGTTAGTAGCTGTTGCATAAAGTCTCACGCTTTTTACTAAACCAATTTTTTCCATAAATGTTTCTGGGATAGAGTATCCTAGAGTTACATTTTTCATTCTAAAATAAGAACCATCTCTTAACTGTAATGTTGATCTCTGATCGAATGTAGAGAATGTTGGGCTGTCAAAAGCAGGTACATATGCATTGTCACCTGGTTGTTGCCAAACGTCTAATAACGCTCTTCTGTTGTTGAAACTTCCTGAAGCTGCATTATCAGTAAACCTTAAACCGTCAATATAAATATCATTACCAACACTAAAGTTTGCTAATAAGTTAAGATCGAAGTTTTTGTATCTAAAGGTATTTGTAATACCACCAACAAAATCTGGGTTTGCATCTCCAACAACAACTCTATCGCTTGCAGTTGGTGTAGTTGTAACGTTCCCATCTCTATCTAACCATTCAGCATCTCCAGTTTGTGGGTTAACACCAACATATCTTATTAGATAAAATGTGTTTACAGACTCACCTACAATTGCTCTTTGAGATGCAGATCCAGCAACAAATTCTCTGCCTTGGTCATCTACTGCAGCACCTGGTAATGAATTAACTTTATTTTCATTAATACCAACATTTATACTAGTTGTCCATGTAAAGTTGTCATTTCTAACGTTATCAGTAGTTAAGCTGATATCAAATCCAGTGTTTTCAATCTCACCAATGTTTTCTGGTCTTGAATTTTGTCCTGGGAAAGCAGCAACTGATAATGGTACGTTTAATATAAGGTCTGATGTTACTTTGTTGTAGTAATCAACAGTTAAAGATATTCTATTGTTAAACAAAGATGTTGCAAAACCTAAGTCGTAAGATTTAGACTCTTCCCATCTTAAATCTGGGTTTCCAGGTGAATCTGGTGCTAAACCAGCAGAACCATTATATTGACCAATTACACCACCTTGGTATAATGCTAAAGAGCTAAAGTTACCAATCCTGTCATTACCTGTTGTACCATAACTTGCTCTAAGCTTTAGGTTGTTTAACCAATCAACATCTTCTAAAAATGCTTCTTCAGAGATGTTCCATCCACCGGCTACTGCGTAGAATGTACCAAACTGCTCATTAGCTCCAAATCGAGAAGATCCATCTCTTCTTAAAGATCCTTCTACTACATATTTGTTGTCGTAAGCATAGTTTACTCTTCCGAAATAACCTACTAATCTGTTTTCTGTTGCACCAGATGTAGTAGTTGTTTTTTCTGCAGCAGAAACTACGTTTATACTTGCGTCACTTACGAAACCAGTACCAGCTACTGTAGATGTTCTAATTTTGTTCTCTTCATAAGAGATACCAACTACTGCACCAACAGAGTGTACATCATTAAACGTTTTGTCAAAGTTTAAAGAGTTAGTTAAAAGAACTCTATTATCTTGAGCATAGCTGTTAGAAGCTGAGCCACCAGGAGTGTTAATGTCAAAAGAACGTTGCTGCTCCTCAATTAAAACTCTATCTACACCAAATTTTGAAGTAAAACTTAAGTAATCTGTAATTCCGGCAGTTGCGAAAAAGTTACCTGTTAATCTCGATTGATCAGATTTGTTGATGTCTAAAGATTCAATTGCTATTGTGTTTGCAATAAAGCCAGTGTTTACAAACTGTCCATTTTCATCTCTTGGTTCAACCCAAGGTCTTATTAAATAAGCAGATGTAAGTGGAGCAAACGTACTGTTCTCTGCACCTACTCTGTCAAATTCGTTTAAACTAACACCAATGTTTGCACCTACATCCAACCAATCATTAGCTTCGTGGTTAATGTTTATACGGCCAGCAGTTCTTTTAAGTCCGTTTCCAATAATAAATCCTTCTTCATTTTTAAAGTTTGTACTAATAAAGAATGAAGTTTTTTCACTACCACCACTTACAGAGGCATCTATATTTTTAGAGATTCCAGTTCTTGTAACACCATCTACCCAATCAAAATCACCTTGAGGTAAGTCGTCTGGAGAAGTTACTCCTGCGAAGTAACCTGCATCAACTGCATATTGTCTAAACTCGTCTGCAGTCATCATATCAAATGTGTCTGTAGATTCGCTGAAAGCAGTATTCATATTTAATGTTACTCTAGTATCTTGCCCTTTCTTACCAGTCTTAGTTGTAATTAATACAACACCATTAGATCCTCTTGATCCGTATACAGCAGTTGCCGATGCATCTTTTAGTACTGAGATAGATGCAATATCATTAGGGTTTATGTTTGCTAAAGGGTTAAGTCCTTGGTTCGCACCTTGGTTTGATGTAAGGTCTGTATCATTTAATGGTACACCGTCTACAACAAATAAAGGTCTAGCTCCAGATGAAACTGATGCAACACCACGAATTTTAATTGTTGGAGCAGCTCCAAGAACACCAGAAGATTGTACTACTTGTACACCAGCTGCCTGGCCTTGAATCAATTCTTGAGGAGAATTTGCGGGAATGTCTCTTAAAGCCTCTTCGTCTACCACAGAAACACTTTGTATAAGCTTACGCTTATTTTGTTGTCCAAATGCTACAACTACTACTTCGTCTAGCTCTGCTGTGCTTTCTGCAAGGGTAACGTTAATGTTGGTTTTGCTTCCTACAAGCTGTTCTTGTGTTTTGAAACCAATAAAAGAGTACACTAAAGTACTTGTTTAGCTTGCGTTGATAGAATAATTTCCATCGAAATCTGTTTGGGTTCCATTAGAGGTCCCTTTTACAATAATTGTAACACCTGGTAGTGGTAAGCCAGAATTATCTGTAACCACACCTGTTACGGTTTTGTCCTGTGCAAAAGAAAATTGCACGACAAACGCTAGGATTAGCGTTAAAATTCCACTAAACTTTGTTTTCATCTTATAATTTATTTGAATTAGCCGGCACGAAACTCAGCAATAAACCTAATAATTGCAATGTTTATGAACACTATTATTTGCTTTTAACATATTTTAACATTTGTTGGTTAAAATTTTGTAAAAAAGCTTAGGTGTACTTTCGTGTTGTCGAATTTAAATGACTGATCGCTTGTTTTTCCATTAGCAAAAACAACTTTTAATAAACCCGAATTGGTGTAAAGCCCTAAACCAAAACCAATACTCACGAGTTGCTGCTTTATGCCTAACACATCATTTTCATAATAAGCATAATCTAACACAGAGTGCGTATAAAGATTTGGAGATAAGATATAGCGAAATTCAGACTGAAATGAATTTAAAAGAGATGCATCTATACTATTTTCTTCAAATCCTCTAATTGATTGAATGCCTCCAAACCTAAACAGTTCATTTGTTATGTAGTTTTCTGTTAATAGTATTGAAGCGTAGTTTTTTGCAAACAAATAACTTCTGTCACTAAGTTGATAATTGTATTGAGAATTAATAGAACCTCTAACTTGGGTGTCCTCTAGCAATTCGGTAGATCTTTTCCCCACTAAACTGTTTAGGCTAACGTGAAATGTAGTCGGGAATAGCTTGTTGGATGAAAGTTGTTCTGTTTTACCTCCAAAATCTACGTAGTTAGAAGTGTAGTCTACAATGGTGGTACCTGCAATTGGTTCCTCTTCAAGGTTGCTGGATGTTGTTCCTTTGTAGCCTAAATAAATATTAGAGTTATTGGTGATTTGATAATTTAGTCGCGCATTTTGGTCAACAGTAACAAACGTAGAATCTCTTTTGAATATTTCAAGGTCTAACAATAAGCCCATTGGAGTCTTGAGTAAATATGGAAGATTAATGCCAGATTTAAATTGTACTTGTTCCCTTCCGTCAGACTTATAGGTTAGATTAAGAGATTCTCCAAAATCTAAATTATTAGTAAGATTTAAATCTAGGTACCCATTAAATTCAAGATTGCCAGTTTCTGCATTATTTGAAAAGCCTAAAAACCCATCAAATGAATTAGATTTTTTCTTCTCTATATATAAATAGACACTAGTGGAATCTTTAGTGAATAGAATTTCAGGATCTTTTTTAGTAGTCGCAAAACTTAAATTGTCTAACTGTTTAGATTTTCGCTTTAATGTTTCTCTATTAAAAGGTTGTTTAACTTTTAGCCTTGCGCCATACCTTATAAATGAATTAGGAAATTTTTCATAACCATTTATAATTATCTTATCAATTGTTCTTTGTTTAGTACTTTCTAGACTTAAATCTGCATAAAGTGATGTTTTGTTAATTTTTATGTTTTTTAAGCTTAGTGAGCTAAATGGAGATTCAGAGTTTGCTTGTAAATTATTTAGATAGTTTAATATGCTTTGCGTTTTGCTTATAGGTATTTTTATTCTTGACTCTTTAGCGTTTGGGTCTACAGATTTTAGTTGTTTCAGGGTGAATGTGGATTGTGGAATATCAATAAATATTGAATCTACCTGTTTTCCTAAGTTTAAAGTGCTTTCAAAAATACTGTCGTTAACCTTTTGTATAGGTGTTGCCTTCAGATTTATAAATCCTTTATTTTGAAGATTGTTGAAAATAGAGTCAATTGATGAAGAAAGCTTTGAAAAGTTTTTGAATCTTTTCAGTGCTAATGAGTTGTCTAAATGTTTCAAATTTAAAGTATCCTCAACTTTAATTTGAAGTTTTAGGTCTTGTGAAAAAACATTACTAAAATTTAGTAGGTATATATTAAGGACAATAAAAACTATTCTCTTCAATGCTGATTTATTTTCTGAATATAAATAACGTTATTATAAGGTAATTTATGCGAGTTGAGAAAGCTTTTTAAAACTGCTGAAGAAAATTAATGTCTTATCGTTTGATTTACTGAAAAATAGTACTACATTTGCCAACCCTAAAAATAGGGATATTTTATTTTTAATAATTAGTGTATAGAATAATATGCCAACAATTTCACAATTAGTACGAAAAGGAAGAGCCAAAATTACCAAGAAGAGTAAATCGGCTGCTTTAGATTCGTGTCCTCAGAGACGTGGAGTATGTACGCGTGTTTACACAACTACACCAAAGAAACCAAACTCTGCAATGCGTAAAGTAGCGCGTGTACGTTTGACTAATGGTAAGGAAGTAAACGCATACATTCCAGGTGAGGGTCACAATCTTCAAGAGCACTCGATAGTATTGGTAAGAGGTGGAAGGGTAAAAGATTTGCCAGGAGTTAGATACCACATTGTTCGTGGAGCCTTGGATACCGCAGGTGTCGCAGGAAGAACGCAACGTCGATCTAAGTATGGTGCAAAACGCCCAAAGAAGTAAAACAAAAAACTTTTTTTAAAGAGAAGACATGAGAAAAAGACAGGCAAAAAAGAGACCTCTTTTACCAGATCCAAAATTTAATGATCAGTTAGTGACTCGTTTCGTTAACATGATGATGTGGGATGGTAAAAAATCTGTAGCGTTTAAGATTTTCTACGACGCAATGGAGGTAGTAGAGGAAAAAAAGCAGGATGACGAAAAATCTGCTTTAGAAGTATGGAAAGAAGCGTTATCAAATGTGATGCCTCACGTAGAAGTGAGAAGTCGTCGTGTTGGTGGTGCAACATTTCAGATACCAATGCAAATACGTCCAGACCGTAAGGTGTCAACTGCAATGAAGTGGTTAATATCTTTCGCTCGTAAGCGTAATGAAAAATCTATGGCCAATAAGCTTGCTGCAGAAATTCTTGCAGCTGCAAAAGAAGAAGGTGCTGCCGTTAAAAAGCGTACAGACACTCACAAAATGGCGGAAGCAAACAAAGCATTCTCTCACTTTAGATTCTAAAAAACCAAAATGGCACAAAGAGATTTAAAATATACAAGAAATATAGGAATTGCTGCTCATATTGATGCTGGTAAAACAACAACAACAGAGCGTGTTCTTTTTTATACAGGTGTAAGTCATAAAATTGGAGAAGTACATGATGGTGCTGCTACAATGGACTGGATGGAGCAAGAGCAGGAGCGTGGTATTACCATTACATCTGCTGCTACAACATGTACTTGGAATTTTCCAAGACATCAAGGGCAAGATCTTCCAGATACAAAGCCTTATCACTTTAATATTATTGATACTCCAGGTCACGTAGACTTTACAGTAGAGGTAAACCGTTCATTAAGAGTTCTTGATGGTTTGGTATTCCTTTTTTCAGCAGTTGATGGTGTTGAGCCACAATCTGAAACTAACTGGAGATTAGCAGATAACTACAAAGTACCACGTATTGGGTTTGTTAATAAAATGGACCGTCAAGGATCTAACTTCTTGGCAGTTTGTCAGCAGGTACGTGATATGTTAAAGTCTAACGCTGTGCCAATTGTATTGCCAATTGGTGAAGAGATGGACTTTAAAGGTATTGTAGATTTAGTGTCTAACAAAGCAATTGTATGGCACGATGAAACTCAAGGAGCTACTTTCGATGAGATTGAGATTCCTGAGGATATGAAAGAAGAAGTAAAAAAATACAGAGCTGAGCTAATTGAAGCTGTTGCTGAGTATGATGAGGAGTTAATGGAGAAATTCTTTGAAGATGAAGACTCTATTACAGAAGATGAAGTTCACGCAGCATTGCGTGAAGCGGTAATGGATATGGCTATCATACCAATGATATGTGGTTCTGCATTTAAGAATAAAGGTGTACAGTTCTTGTTAGATGGTGTATGTCGTTACTTGCCTTCTCCAGTAGATAAGGAAGGTATTGTAGGTGTAAATCCAGATACAGAAAAAGAAGAACTTCGTAAGCCAGATGTTAAGGCGCCATTTGCTGCTTTAGCATTTAAGATTGCTACAGATCCTTTCGTAGGACGTTTAGCATTCTTCCGTTCTTATTCAGGACGTTTAGATGCTGGTTCTTATGTATTGAATAACCGTTCTGGTAAAAAAGAACGTATTTCTAGAATATATCAGATGCACTCTAATAAGCAAAACGCAATCGATTTTATCGAAGCTGGAGATATTGGAGCGGCTGTAGGATTTAAAGATATTAAAACAGGTGATACGTTATCTGCAGAAGATGCGCCTATCGTTTTAGAATCTATGGACTTTCCAGATCCTGTAATTGGTATCGCGGTTGAGCCTAAAACTAAGGCAGATGTTGATAAATTAGGTATGGCTTTAGCTAAATTAGCTGAAGAAGATCCAACATTCCAAGTAAGAACAGATGAGGCTTCAGGTCAAACTGTTATTTCTGGAATGGGAGAGTTACACCTAGATATTATTGTAGATCGTCTTAAAAGAGAATTTAAGGTAGAAGTAAGTCAAGGTCAGCCTCAGGTAGAGTACAAAGAAGCTGTTACAAGAGCTAACGAGCACAGAGAGGTTTATAAGAAGCAATCTGGTGGTCGTGGTAAATTTGCTGACATTGTTTTTGAAATGGGTCCTGTAGATTCAGATTTTGAAGGCGAAGGCTTACAGTTTGTAGATCAAATTAAAGGTGGTCGTATTCCTAAGGAGTTCATACCATCTGTACAAAAAGGATTTACTGAAGCAATGAAGTCTGGACCACTAGCTGGTTTCCAAATGGATACTTTAAAAGTAACACTTAAAGATGGATCTTTCCACCCTGTGGATTCTGATCAACTTTCTTTTGAGTTGGCTGCAAAAATGGGTTATAAAGCTGCGTCTAAAGGTGCAGGTTCTGTTATCCTTGAGCCAATTATGAAGCTTGAAGTTATTACTCCAGAAGAAAATATGGGTGATATCGTAGGTGACCTTAACCGTCGTCGTGGTCAAGTAAGTGATATGTCTGATAGAGCAGGAGCTAAAGTTGTAAAAGCAACAGTACCATTATCTGAAATGTTTGGTTATGTAACTACATTAAGAACATTATCATCTGGTCGTGCTACATCAACTATGGAATTCTCTCACTACGATCAAACACCTTCAAACATATCTGAAGAAGTTATCGCAGCAACTAAAGGAACAGCAAACGACTAATATCAAGGAAAATGAGTCAGAAAATCAGAATAAAATTAAAGTCTTACGATCACAACTTGGTAGATAAATCAGCTGAGAAGATTGTAAAAACGGTAAAAAGTACAGGAGCTGTAGTAACAGGGCCAATTCCTTTACCTACACATAAAAAAATATTTACAGTATTGCGTTCACCGCACGTAAATAAAAAGTCTAGAGAGCAATTTCAGTTAAGCTCTTATAAAAGACTGTTAGATATTTATAGCTCTTCATCTAAAACTATTGATGCTCTTATGAAATTAGAGCTTCCTAGTGGAGTTGAAGTAGAGATAAAAGTTTAACTTTTATGTCAAAAGAGTTTGAGTAACTCTTTAACATGTCCCAAGCTTGTTAGCAAGGGAAAAACGGAATCAAAAAAAATCAACAGGGTTGAAGTTTTTTGACCCTGTTGTTTTATTAGAAGGAAAGTCCTTCAAATTAATAAGTAATAGTAATTTATAATTAATAAATATGTCTGGGTTAATAGGAAAGAAAATCGGCATGACCAGCATTTTTGACGAAAACGGGAAGAATATTCCTTGTACTGTCATTCAAGCTGGACCTTGTGTCGTTACCCAAGTCAGAACCTCTGAGGTTGACGGGTACAAAGCTCTTCAACTTGGTTTCGATGACAAGGCAGATAAACGTGCATCTAATGCGGCTGTAGGCCACTTTAAGAAAGCAGGAACATCGCCTAAGTACAAAGTCGCGGAATTCAAGAAATTTGAAGATGATTTCAATTTAGGTGACAGTGTAACTGTCGAAATGTTTAAAGAAGGCGAGTTCGTTGATGTTTCCGGTACCTCTAAAGGTAAAGGATTTCAAGGTGTTGTAAAGCGTCACGGTTTTGGTGGTGTTGGTCAAGCAACTCACGGTCAACATAACCGTTTAAGAGCTCCTGGTTCTATTGGTGCGGCTTCTTACCCTGCAAGAGTTTTCAAGGGTATGAAAATGGCTGGCCAAATGGGTAACGAGAAAGTTAAAGTTCAAAATTTAAGAGTACTTAAAGTTGTTGCAGACAAAAACCTTATAGTAGTTAAAGGTGCTGTTCCTGGACACAAGAACTCTTATGTAACGATTCAGAAGTAATGGAGATAGCAGTTTTAGATATCAAAGGAAAAGAAATAGGTAGAAAGGTTACTCTTTCTGACGCTGTTTTCGGTATTGAGCCAAATGAACATGCTGTTTACCTAGATGTAAAGCAACACTTAGCTAACAAGCGTCAAGGTACGCATAAAGCTAAAGAACGTGCTGAAATCGCTGGTAGTACACGCAAAATCAAGAAACAAAAAGGAACTGGTACAGCACGTGCAGGTAGTATTAAATCTCCTGTATTTAGAGGTGGTGGACGTATTTTTGGTCCAAGACCAAGAAATTACAGTTTCAAATTAAATAAGAAACAGAAGCAATTAGCGCGTAGATCTGCGTTATCACAAAAAGCTCAAGACAATGCAATTGTAATTGTTGAGAATTTTTCATTTGACGCTCCAAAGACTAAAAACTATATTGATTTCTTAACTAATTTAGGGATAGAAAACAATAAATCGCTGATAGTCTTGGGAGATACAAATAAAAACGTATATTTGTCTTCGCGAAATTTTAAAGGCTCTAATGTCGTAACTGTTTCAGAATTAAACACTTACAAAATAATGAATTCTCAAAGTTTAGTGCTTTTAGAAGGTTCATTAGAAGAAATTGAGTCAAACTTAAGTTAAACAATCGTCATGAGCATCTTGATAAAACCAATTATTACAGAAAAGGCGACCCGTTTAAGTGAGCTAGAAAATAGCTTTACTTTTGAGGTTGCTAAGACGGCAAACAGAATCCAGATTAAGGAAGCTGTTGAAAGTACTTATGGCGTTAATGTAGACCAAGTAAGAACTTTAAATGTACGTCCAGACCGCAGAACGCGATATACCAAAACTGGTATCGTGACTGGTAAAACTTCAGCTTATAAAAAAGCAGTAGTTAAGGTTGCAGACGGAGATACAATAGATTTATATAGCAATCTTTAAGACTAAAAAATGTCAGTAAGAAAATTAAAACCAATAACACCAGGACAGCGTTTTAGAGTTGTTAACGGAAATGATGCCGTAACAACTGATAAGCCGGAAAAAAGCCTTTTGGCTCCGAGAAAAAGATCTGGTGGTAGAAACAATTCTGGTCGTATGACCATGCGTTACCGTGGTGGTGGTGCAAAAAGACGTTACCGTATCATTGATTTTAAACGTAATAAGTTTGATCAAGCTGGTACAGTAGAATCAATTCAGTATGACCCTAACAGAACAGCATTTATTGCTTTGTTGAGTTATGCAGATGGTGAGAAAAGATATATCATTGCGCAAAACGGACTAGAAGTTGGGCAAGAGGTAATTTCAAGTCAAGATTTCTTGGCTCCAGAAATTGGAAACTCTATGCCGTTATCTTCAATTCCTTTAGGTACTGTAATTTCTTGTATAGAATTACATCCTGGTCAAGGAGCTGTTATGGCTCGTAGTGCTGGTACTTTTGCTCAGTTAATGGCAAGAGATGGTAAGTATGCAACTGTTAAGTTGCCATCTGGAGAGGTTAGAATGATTTTGTCTGTTTGTAAAGCTACAATAGGAGCGGTATCTAACTCTGATCATCAGTTAATTGTATCTGGTAAAGCAGGTCGTTCAAGATGGTTGGGTAGAAGACCAAGAACTCGTCCAGTAGTGATGAACCCAGTTGATCACCCAATGGGTGGTGGTGAAGGTAAATCTTCTGGAGGACACCCAAGATCACGTAATGGTATACCTGCAAAAGGCTATAAGACACGTTACAAGAAGAAAGCGAGTAACAGATTTATCGTTGAACGCAGAAAAACTAGAAAGAAAAAATAAGATATGGCACGTTCATTAAAAAAAGGACCTTACGTTCACTATAAATTAGAGAGAAAGGTAGCTCAAAATGTGGATAGCGGTAAAAAGACAGTTATTAAGACTTGGTCTAGAGCCTCTATGATAACTCCAGATTTTGTAGGACAAACTATAGGAGTACATAATGGGAAGCAATTTATACCTGTTTATGTTACTGAGAATATGGTAGGTCATAAGCTTGGAGAATTTTCACCAACACGTTCTTTTAGAGGACACGTAGGTGCGAAAAATAAAGGAAAAAAATAATAGGCTATGGGAGTTCGTAAAAGAGAAAGAGCAGAGCAAATGAAAGAGGCTAAGAAAAGCTTAGCTATTGCAAAGTTGAATAACTGCCCTACATCACCTCGTAAAATGAGAATCGTTGCAGATTTAGTTAGAGGTAAAGATGTAGAACAAGCACTATATATTTTGAAGTTTAACAGTAAGGAAGCTTCAAGAAGATTAGAGAAATTATTACTTTCTGCCATTTCAAATTGGCAAGCAAAGAATGAGGATGCTAGTGTAGAAGAGGCTGAGTTATTTGTACAAGAGATTAGAGTGGATGGTGGTAGTATGTTAAAAAGACTACGTCCAGCACCACAAGGTCGTGCACATAGAATAAGAAAACGCTCAAACCACGTTACAATGGTTGTAGGAGCTAAAAATAATACACAAAGCTAAGTTAGATATGGGACAGAAAACAAATCCAATCGGTAATAGACTTGGTATCATTAGAGGTTGGGAATCCAACTGGTACGGAGGAAATGACTACGGTGATAAACTTGCCGAAGACGATAAGATTAGAAAGTACATCCATGCACGTCTTTCTAAAGCTAGTGTGTCAAGAGTAATTATTGAGCGTACGCTTAAACTTGTAACCGTTACTATCACTACTGCTAGACCTGGTATTATTATCGGTAAAGGTGGTCAAGAGGTAGACAAGTTAAAAGAAGAGCTTAAGAAATTAACTGGTAAAGAAGTACAGATTAATATCTTTGAGATTAAAAGACCTGAGTTAGATGCTCATCTTGTTGGAGCTAGTGTTGCTAGACAAGTTGAAAACAGAATCTCTTACCGTCGTGCAATCAAGATGGCTATTGCGGCTGCAATGCGAATGAATGCAGAAGGTATTAAGATCCAGATTGCAGGACGTCTTAACGGAGCTGAAATGGCACGTGTAGAGTCTTATAAAGAAGGACGTATTCCTTTATCTACTTTTAGAGCCGATATTGACTATGCTTTAGTTGAAGCTCAAACTACTTATGGTAAGTTGGGTATTAAAGTATGGATCATGAAAGGTGAAGTTTACGGAAAGAGAGAGCTTTCTCCATTAGTAGGCCTTGAAAAGCAAGGTGGTAAATCTGGTGGTCAAAGAGGAAAATCTCGTCGTAGAAAATAATTATTTTAAAGTAAAGAGCAATGTTACAGCCTAAAAGAACAAAATACCGCAAGCAGCAAAAGGGTCGTATGAAGGGCTTAGCCCAAAGAGGACACAGATTGTCAAGTGGTACATTTGGATTAAAGTCTTTAGACTCAAGCTTCATCACAGCTAGACAGATTGAGGCGGCACGTATTGCAGCTACTCGTTATATGAAAAGAGAAGGTTCTATCTGGATTATGATATTCCCAGATAAGCCAATAACTAAAAAACCTCTTGAAGTACGTATGGGTAAAGGTAAAGGTGCAGTTGAATATTGGGCAGCAGTAGTAAAACCTGGTAGAATCATGTTTGAACTTGGTGGTGTTAATATGGAAACAGCAAAAGAGGCATTACGTCTTGCTGCACAGAAACTTCCAGTAAGAACAAAGTTTATTGTCTCTAGAGATTACGATTATAAAGACTAAGTTATGAGCGTTATGAAACAACCACAAGTAAGAGAAGCTTCAACAGAAGAGCTACAAGAAGAACTTGTAAAGTCTAAGAAAGCATATTCAGAATTAAGAATGGCGCATAGCCTTTCTCCTCTGGAAAACCCTATGCAGTTAAGAAGTATGAGAAAGTCTATTGCAAGAATTGCAACAGAGTTAACAAAAAGAGAACTAAACGCTTAATTCTGATGGAAATGGAAAAAAGAAATTTAAGAAAAGAGCGTGTTGGTGTTGTTACAAGTAATAAGATGCAGAAATCTATAGTGGTTTCTGAAATTAAGAAAGTAAAACACCCTATGTACGGAAAATTCGTTTTAAAAACGAAAAAGTATGTAGCGCACGACGAAACAAACGATTGCAACGAAGGTGATACTGTAAGAATTATGGAAACTCGCCCAATGAGCAAATCGAAATGTTGGAGATTAGTAGAAATCATTGAAAGAGCTAAATAATGTTACAACAAGAATCTAGATTAAGAGTAGCAGACAATACAGGAGCAAAAGAAGTTTTGACTATCCGTGTATTGGGAGGTACCAAACGCAGATATGCGTCTGTAGGAGATAAAATTGTTGTCAGTGTAAAAGAGGCAACACCAAACGGTGGAATTAAAAAAGGTGCCGTTTCTACAGCAGTAGTTGTACGTACTAAGAAAGAAGTTCGTAGACCAGACGGTTCATATATCCGTTTTGATGACAATGCATGTGTATTGTTGAATCCTACTGGTGAGATGAGAGGAACACGTGTCTTTGGACCTGTTGCTAGAGAACTTCGTGATAAGCAGTTCATGAAAATTGTATCACTAGCGCCAGAGGTGCTGTAATTGAAACAAAAGATGGCAACAAAGTTGAAAATAAAAGTAGGAGACACTGTAAGAGTAATTGCTGGTGCAAGCAAAGGACAGGAAGGAAAAATCCAGAAAGTTCTTGTTGAAAAAAACAAAGCAATTGTTGAAGGTGTTAACCTTGTAAAGAAACACGAGAAGCCTAGTGCATCTAGTCCTCAAGGTGGTATCAAAGAAAAAGAAGCAGCTATTCATATCTCTAATCTGTCATTAATAGACGGTAATGGAAAAACTACACGTGTAGGATATAGAATGGAAGATGGTAAAAAAGTAAGGTTTGCAAAAACCACAAACGACACTATTTAGTTATGAGTTACGTACCGAGACTAAAAACAGAATATAATGAGCGCGTTATCGCTGCTCTTAAGGAAGAGTTTAGCTATGGCAATATCATGGAAGTGCCAAAACTTACTAAGATAGTTGTAAGTAGAGGTGTTGGTGGAGCAGTAGCTGACAAAAAGTTAATTGATCATGCAATTGATGAATTAACTGCAATAACTGGTCAAAAAGCAGTATCTACTATATCTAAAAAGGATGTCGCTAACTTTAAACTACGTAAGGGAATGCCTATTGGTGTTAAAGTTACGTTGAGAGGTGAGCGTATGTATGAATTTTTAGACCGTTTTATAACTTCTGCACTTCCACGTGTTAGAGATTTTAACGGAATTAAAGCTACAGGTTTTGATGGTAGAGGTAACTACAATTTAGGAGTTACAGAGCAGATTATTTTTCCAGAAATAGATATTGATAAGGTAAATAAAATTGCAGGTATGGATATTACATTCGTTACAACTGCAAATACAGACAAAGAAGCAAAATCATTGTTAGTAGAATTAGGTTTACCTTTTAAAAAGAATTAATTATGGCTAAAGAATCAATGAAAGCACGCGAAAGAAAGCGTGAAAAGATGGTAGAAAAGTATGCAGAAAAGCGCAAGGCTCTTAAAGAAGCTGGAGATTATGATGCATTACAAAAATTACCTAAAGATGCCTCACCTGTTCGTTTACACAATCGTTGTAAAATTACAGGAAGACCTAAGGGTTATATGAGACAATTTGGTCTTTCACGTGTAATGTTTCGTGAAATGGCAAATAAAGGTTTAATTCCAGGTGTTAAAAAAGCATCTTGGTAATTCCTGCAAAAGCAGAAAAATTATATAAATTGGTGGAAGGTTCTATTTAAGAAAACCATCACCGCAATTTCATACAGATGAATACAGACGTAATCGCAGATTACCTTACAAGAATTAGAAATGCAAATGCTGCAAACCATCGTGTTGTAGAAATTCCTGCATCTAATCTTAAGAAAGAAATTACAAAAATTCTTTTTGATCAAGGTTTTATCCTTAGTTATAAGTTTGAAGATACAACTGCTCAAGGTAGTATTAAGATAGCTTTAAAATATGACAAGGTTACTAAAGAACCAGTTATTAAAAAGATTCAAAGAATTAGTAAACCAGGTTTACGTAAGTACGCAGGTTCACAAGAAGTTCCTAGAATCCTTAACGGATTAGGAGTTGCTATTGTCTCTACATCTCATGGTGTAATGACAGACAAACAAGCTCGTAAGGAGAATGTTGGTGGTGAAGTACTTTGCTACGTATACTAAGTTAATAATACCAATTAAAAGGTAAAACAATGTCAAGAATAGGTAACAGTCCAGTGACGATCCCAGATGGCGTAACCGTTAGCTTAAATGATAACGTAATTACAGTTAAAGGAAAGTTAGGCGAGCTCCATCAAGAGATTAAGGATATCAATGTAAAAGTTGAGGATAACGAAGTTATCTTGGAGCGTCCTTCAGAATTAAAAGACCATAAATCTAAACACGGTTTATATCGTGCTTTAATTCAGAATATGGTTGAAGGTGTATCACAAGGGTTCACTAAAAAATTAGAATTGGTTGGTGTAGGTTATAGAGCCTCAAACCAAGGTCAAAAGCTTGATTTAGCAATTGGTTTCTCTCACAATATTGTGTTAGACCTTGCTCCAGAAATTAAAGTTGAGACAGTATCTGAGAAAGGTAAAAACCCAATAGTGATTTTAACATCTTTCGACAAACAATTAGTAGGACAAGTTGCGGCTAAGATCCGTGCGTTCCGTAAGCCAGAACCTTATAAAGGAAAAGGTATTAAGTTTGTAGGAGAACAAATAAGAAGAAAAGCAGGTAAGTCTGCATAATTATTCAGTATTATGGCATTTTCAAGAGAAACAAGAAGACTTAGAATTAGAAGAAGAATACGCAAAAATTTAAGCGGTACACCTAGCCGTCCAAGATTAGCAGTATTTAGAAGCAATAAAGAAATTTACGCTCAAATTATTGATGATGTAAATGAAACTACTTTAGCTTCAGCTTCTTCTAGAGATAAAGAAGTTAACGCAGAAGGCACCGGTATGGAGGTTGCTGCTGCAGTAGGAAAAGCAATTGCAGAGAAAGCTACAAAAGCTGGTATCGAAGCAGTTGCATTTGATAGAGGTGGTTACTTATACCACGGTAGAGTTAAATCATTAGCAGACGGTGCACGCGAAGCCGGACTTAAATTCTAAATTATGTATCAGAAGTATAAAAATGTAGAGCTTGTTAAACCAAGCGGATTAGAGTTAAAAGATCGTTTAGTAGGCGTACAACGTGTAACTAAAGTTACTAAAGGTGGTAGAGCATTCGGTTTTTCTGCAATTGTAGTTGTAGGAGATGAATCTGGTGTTGTAGGACAAGGTTTAGGAAAATCTAAAGAAGTTTCTGAAGCTATTTCTAAAGCAGTAGAAGATGCAAAGAAAAACTTAGTACGTATTCCTCTTAATAAAGGAACACTACCACACGAGCAAAAGGGTAAATATGGTGGAGCTAGAGTATTGCTTATGCCTGCAGCAACCGGTACAGGAGTAATTGCTGGTGGTGCAATACGTGCAGTATTAGAAGCAGTTGGTGTACATGATGTATTATCAAAGAACCAAGGTTCATCAAACCCACATAACGTGGTAAAAGCAACTTTTGATGCATTATTACAATTACGTAGTGCAGATACAATTGCAAAACAACGTGGTGTCTCTTTAGACAAAGTATTTAACGGATAATTCTTAGGAACAATGGGAAAGATTAAAGTAACCAAAGTAAGAAGCGACATTAAAAGACCAAAAGACCAAAAGCTTACATTAAGAGCATTGGGTCTTAGAAGAATAGGTCAAGTAGTCGAGCACGAGGATACACCAAACATCCTTGGAATGGTAAATAAAGTGTCTCACTTAGTTTCTGTAGAAGAAGCATAACACATTACAAATGGAATTACACAAACTAAGACCTGCAGAAGGGTCAGTTAAAAATAAAGCTAAGCGCAAAGGTCGTGGTCAAGGTACCGGTAAAGGTGGTACTTCAACTCGTGGTCATAAAGGTGCAAAGTCACGTTCAGGATACTCTAAAAAAGTTGGTTTTGAAGGTGGACAAATGCCATTACAGCGTCGTGTTCCTAAGTTTGGTTTTACAAACAGAAACCGAGTGGAATACAAAGGAATTAATCTAGATACACTTCAAGAGTATGTTGATTCAGGTCGCATTACAGATGAAGTAACTTTAGATGTTCTTGTTGAGAATCGTTTGGCAAATAGAAAAGATCTAGTAAAAATTATGGGTCGTGGTGAATTAAAAACAGCATTAAAAATATCTGTTCACAAATTCACGAAGACAGCTAAAGATGCTATCGAAAAAGCTGGCGGAGAAGCTACAACCTTATAATATATACACCTTATGAAATTTATCCAAACTTTAAAAAATATCTGGAAGATTGAGGAACTTAAAAACAGAATCCTTGTAACACTTGGTTTGTTATTAGTTTACCGTTTTGGTGCTCAAGTTGTTTTACCAGGTATTGATGCTGATCAACTTGGTCAGTTTTCTGGAAATTTTGCAGGTGGCGGTATTGGAGGCCTTTTAGATGCTTTTACTGGAGGTGCATTTTCTAATGCTTCAATTTTTGCATTAGGTATTATGCCTTACATTTCAGCATCTATTGTTGTACAGTTAATGGGTATTGCTATACCTTACTTACAAAAGCTTCAAAAGGATGGAGAAAGCGGAAGACGTAAAATTAATCAAATTACAAGATGGTTAACAATTGCAATATGTTTGGTGCAAGCACCAGGTTATTTAGCAAGTTTACCAGCATTAGGTGTGCCAACAGAAGCCTTTGTATTAGGATTAACATTCCAATTTTACTTTACATCTGTTATTATCTTAGTTACAGGAACAATATTTGCAATGTGGCTAGGTGAAAAAATTACAGATAAGGGTATAGGAAATGGTATATCATTATTAATTATGGTTGGTATTATTGCTACTCTACCACAAGCATTTGCACAAGAATGGGTGTCTAGAGTAAATCAATCTAACGGTGGTCTAATAATGATCCTTATAGAGCTAGTAATTTGGTTCTTTATCATATTTGCTTCAGTAATGTTAGTAATGGCTGTGCGACAAATTCAAGTACAATATGCTAGAAGAACACAATCTGGAGGATATGAAAAAGATGTTTTTGGTTCACGCCAATTTATACCACTAAAATTAAATGCATCTGGTGTAATGCCTATCATTTTTGCTCAAGCAATTATGTTTATACCAGCAGCAGTAGCAGGATTATCAGAGTCTGAAACGTCTCAAGGTGTTGCAGCAGCATTTAGTGATATCTTCGGATTTTGGTATAATTTAGTATTTGCGTTATTAATCATTGTATTTACGTACTTTTACACCGCAATTACAGTACCTACTAATAAGATTGCAGATGATTTAAAGAGAAGTGGAGGTTTCATACCAGGAATAAGACCTGGAACAGAAACTTCTGAATACTTAGACAAGATTATGTCTCAAATTACACTTCCAGGATCTATTTTCCTTGCACTAATTGCTATTTTTCCAGCAATTGTAGGAGGATTATTAGGTATTCAACAAGGTTGGGCATTGTTCTTTGGAGGAACATCACTATTAATTATGGTTGGTGTTGCAATAGATACAATGCAGCAAATAAACTCGTACTTGTTGAACAGGCATTATGACGGGTTAATGAAAACAGGTAAGAATAGAAAAGCAGTAGCATAAATTATGGCAAAACAACCGCCGATAGAACAAGACGGAACAATAATAGAAGCACTTTCGAACGCGATGTTTCGTGTAGAGTTAGAAAATGAGCATGTGGTAACGGCTCATATATCTGGAAAGATGCGTATGCACTACATAAAATTATTACCAGGAGATAAAGTAAAATTAGAAATGAGCCCTTACGATTTAACAAAGGCTCGTATAACTTATAGATACTAAACATTCATTATGAAAGTTAGAGCATCCATTAAAAAGAGAAGTGCCGACTGCAAAATTGTACGCAGAAAAGGCAGATTGTACGTGATTAACAAAAAGAATCCTAGATTCAAACAAAGACAAGGATAATTATGGCAAGAATTGCAGGTGTTGATATACCAAAACAAAAGCGAGGAGTTATAGCATTAACCTATATCTTCGGAATTGGCAGAAGTAGAGCCCAAGAAGTTCTTAAGAATGCTAATGTAAGTGAAGACAAAAAAGTATCAGACTGGAATGATGAGGAAATCAGTAGAATTCGTCAGCAGGTAGGTCAGTTCACTATTGAAGGTGAATTACGTACAGAAGTGTCTTTAAGCATTAAGCGTTTAATGGATATTGGTTGTTATCGTGGTATTCGCCACAGAAGTGGTTTACCATTACGTGGTCAGCGTACTAAGAACAACTCTCGTACTCGTAAAGGAAAACGTAAAACTGTTGCTAACAAGAAGAAGGCAACTAAATAATAAGTAGTAATGGCAAAACAAGTAAAAGGTAAAGCTGGTGCAGCTAAAGCCAAAGCTAGAAAACGTAAAGTTGCTGTTGAAGCATTTGGAGAAGCACATATCTCTGCATCTTTCAACAACATTATCGTTTCTTTAACCAATAAGAAAGGTGATGTAATCTCTTGGTCTTCTGCAGGTAAGATGGGCTTTAGAGGATCTAAGAAAAACACTCCTTACGCTGCTCAATTAGCAGCAGAAGATGCAAGTGGTGTTGCTCATGAAGCTGGTTTACGTAAAGTAAAAGTATATGTGAAAGGTCCTGGAAATGGTAGAGAATCTGCTATCCGTTCTATTCACAATGCAGGAATTGAAGTAACAGAAATTATTGATGTTACTCCAATGCCTCACAATGGTTGTCGTCCACCAAAAAGACGTCGAGTTTAATAAATATCAATAGTAAAAGACCTAAGACTGTCGAAGGATTAACTTTAGACCTTAATTCATAGTCTCTTTTACACAAACTTTAGAAATGGCAAGATATACTGGTCCAAAAACTAAGATAGCTCGTAAATTTGGCGAAGCTATTTTCGGAGAAGATAAATCTTTTGAAAAAAGAAATTATCCTCCAGGTCAACACGGTAATAACCGTCGTCGTGGCAAAAAATCTGAGTACGCTATACAATTAGCAGAAAAGCAAAAAGCAAAATATACTTACGGTATATTAGAGCGTCAATTTAGAGGATTATTTAAGAAAGCAACAGCTGCAACAGGTATTACTGGTGAGGTGTTGTTACAACTTTGTGAGTCTCGTCTAGATAACGTTGTTTACCGTATGGGAATTTCTCCTTCTCGTCCAGGTGCTAGACAATTAGTATCACACAGACACATAACTGTAAATGGTGAGTTAGTAAATATTCCTTCTTACCAACTTAAAGCTGGTGATGTTGTAGGTGTAAGAGAGAAATCTAAATCTTTAGATGCTATCCAATCATCTTTATCAAACAACTCTACTGTTTACGAATGGATAACTTGGAATAACGAAAAGAAAGAAGGTACTTACGTAAGTGTGCCAGGAAGAGTTCAGATTCCAGAGAACATTAATGAGCAATTCATCGTCGAATTATACTCTAAATAATATTTAATCCATTGGTATTGGGCCAAAGGGTTTTTAAGTATTCTTCAAACTTTTAAACCGCGCAACCTAATAACAATTAAAACGAAGACACAAAAATGGCAATATTAAATTTTCAGAAGCCCGATAAAGTAATCATGATTGATTCAACCGATTTCGAAGGTAAATTCGAATTTCGTCCGTTGGAGCCTGGTTATGGTTTAACAGTAGGTAATGCACTAAGACGTGTATTATTATCTTCTTTAGAAGGTTTCGCAATTTCTTCTGTACGTGTTGAAGGTGTAGATCATGAATTTTCTACAATTTCAGGTGTTGTTGAAGATGTAACTGAAATCATATTAAATTTAAAACAAGTACGTTTTAAAAGACAAATTGACGAAGTAGACAATGAAACTGTAACTATGAATATTTCTGGTCAAGAGCAGTTAACTGCTGGTGATTTTCAGAAATTCATTTCAGGATTCCAAGTATTGAATCCAGATATGGTAATTTGTAATATGGACAAAAAAGTGAACCTTAATATAGAAATTACTATAGAAAAAGGACGCGGATATGTACCAGCAGAAGAAAACAAGAAAAGTAACGCACCAATAGGTACAATTTTCACAGATTCTATCTTTACACCTATAAAAAATGTAAAGTATAGTATTGAAAACTACCGTGTTGAGCAAAAGACAGATTACGAAAAGTTAGTTTTTGAAATCCAAACAGATGGTTCAATCCATCCTAAAGATGCTTTAACTGAAGCTGCTAAGACTTTAATACATCACTTTATGTTATTTAGTGATGAGCGCATCACCTTAGAGGCAGATGAGATTGCTCAAACTGAAACTTATGATGAAGAGTCTTTACATATGCGTCAGTTATTAAAGACTAAGTTAGTAGATATGGATCTTTCTGTACGTGCACTTAATTGCCTTAAAGCTGCAGAAGTAGATTCATTAGGAGACTTAGTTTCTTATAATAAGAACGATTTAATGAAGTTTAGAAACTTCGGTAAAAAGTCTTTAACAGAATTAGAAGAACTTGTAAACAACAAGGGACTTAATTTTGGAATGGATCTTTCAAAATATAAATTAGATAAAGATTAGTAATACATCATATTTTGCTCCTTTAAAAATAAGTTGCAGCAAGATGATGATTTAAACAACCTGTCATGAGACACAGAAAAAAAGGAAATCACTTAGGACGTAAAACAGCTCATAGAAAAGCTATGTTAGCTAATATGGCTTGTTCCCTAATTGAGCACAAAAGAATAAATACAACTGTTGCTAAAGCTAAAGCTTTAAAAATGTTTGTAGAGCCTTTAGTAACAAAATCTAAGGAAGATACTACCCACAGCCGTCGTTTAGTATTTAGTAAATTGCGTAATAAATATGCAGTAACTGAATTATTTAGAGACGTAGCACCAAAAGTAGGAGATCGTCCAGGTGGTTATACACGTATTATTAAGCTTGGAAACAGACTTGGTGATAACGCTGATATGGCAATGATTGAGTTGGTTGACTTTAATGAGCTTTATACTGCTGGTAAACCAGAAAAGAAAACTCGTAGAAGTCGTCGTGGTGGAGGTAGCAAAACTGCTGCAGCTGCAACAGAAACTAAAGCAAACAAAGAAGAAGAGTAATAATGACTCGACACTTAGTTATATAGGAAAAAAGGATAAGTTGAAAAACTTGTCCTTTTTTTTTGACTCATATTTAAAACAAACCCAAAACAATATTTGGTTTTTATATTTTTGCAAAACTTTAATGAAAACATACTATGAGATATCAAGATCATAAACCCGCATTAATTTTATTGGCAGATGGCACCATTTTTCATGGTAAATCTGTAGGAAACGTAGAAGGCACCACTTTTGGCGAAGTGTGCTTTAATACTGGTATGACTGGTTACCAAGAAATCTTTACAGACCCATCTTATTTTGGTCAGATTATGGTAACTACCAATGCTCATATTGGTAACTACGGTACTTTTTCTGATGATGTAGAAAGTGACGATATTAAAATTGCTGGCTTAGTTTGCCGTAATTTTAGTTATAATTTTTCAAGACAACGTAGTGATATGTCTCTTGAGCAGTTTTTAAAAGAAAACAACTTATTATCTATCTCGAACGTAGACACTCGTGCTCTTGTTGCATACATAAGAGATAATGGCGCTATGAATGCTGTAATTTCAACACGTGTAAATGAAATAGACGCTCTTAAAAAAGAATTGGCAGAAGTTCCTACAATGGCTGGTTTAGAGCTTGCATCTAAGGTGTCTACTAAAGAGCCGTATTTTATTGGAGAGAAAGATGCAAAATATAAAATCGCTGCTTTAGACATTGGAGTAAAGAAAAACATACTTAGAAACTTAGCTAAAAGAGATTGTTACGTTAAGGTTTTTCCATACAATTCTACATACGAGGAGATGAGTAAATTTAATCCAGACGGATATTTCTTGTCTAATGGACCTGGAGATCCAGAACCATTAAAAGATGCCATAATTTTAGCTAAGATAATTATTGAAAAGAACAAACCTTTGTTTGGTATTTGTTTAGGGCATCAAGTTATAGGATTGGCAATTGGAGTTTCAACCTATAAAATGCATAATGGTCATCGTGGAATAAATCATCCTATTAAAAACCTTACTTCGGGTAAAGGAGAAATTACATCTCAAAACCATGGGTTCGCGATTAATATTGAGGAAGCAGAAAATCATCCAGATATCGAAGTTACTCATCGCCATCTCAATGATAATACTATTGCAGGCTTAAAACATAAATCTAAAAACTGCTTTTCTGTACAATACCATCCAGAAGCAAGTCCAGGTCCAAATGACGCGACATATTTGTTTGATGATTTTATTACATTAATAGAAAATTCAAAACCAGTAACTGCTTAAGGCGAAAACGTTATAGGTTAAAGCCTATAAAAAATAGTTATTTTAAAGATCCTTTTCTGTAATTTTCAGAAAAATAGAACCTATAAATTATGAGTATAATAATTGATATTAGAGCAAGACAAATATTTGATTCAAGAGGAAACCCAACGGTAGAGGTAGATGTTATTACAGAAAACGGTGTGCTTGGCCGTGCAGCAGTTCCTTCAGGAGCTTCAACTGGAGAGCACGAAGCGGTAGAGTTACGTGATGGTGGTAAAGCATATATGGGTAAAGGCGTGCAAAAAGCTGTTGATAACGTAAACTCAATCATTGCTCAAGAGTTAATGGGTGTTTCTGTTTTTGAGCAGGAATATATCGATAAACAAATGTGTGAGATAGATGGTACAGCTAACAAATCTAAGCTAGGAGCTAATGCTATTTTAGGAGTATCATTGGCTGTTGCAAAAGCTGCCGCAAATGAATTAAACTTACCATTGTATAGATATGTTGGTGGCGTAGCTGCTAAAACACTGCCAGTACCAATGATGAATATCATAAATGGCGGCTCACATAGTGATGCACCAATTGCTTTTCAAGAATTTATGGTAATGCCTGTTAAAGCAAAAAACTTTACGCATGCAATGCAAATGGGTTCTGAAATATTTCATAACCTTAAAAAAGTACTTCACGAAAGAAATTTAAGCACGGCAGTAGGAGATGAAGGAGGTTTTGCGCCAACTTTAGATGGTACAGAAGATGCTTTAGACAGTATTAAGCTAGCTGTTGAAAATGCAGGGTACACTTTTGGTGATGAGATTATGATTGCATTAGACTGTGCGGCAGCAGAGTTTTATGTAGATGGTAAATACGATTATAAAAAATTTGAAGGCGAATCTGGAGTTACAAGAACCTCAGAAGAACAAGCTCAATATTTAGCAGACCTTACCAAAAAATATCCAATTATTTCTATTGAAGATGGTATGGATGAAAACGATTGGAATGGTTGGAAATCTTTAACTGAGAAAGTAGGCGATAATGTACAATTAGTAGGAGACGATTTATTTGTGACTAATGTTGAAAGACTTTCTAGAGGTATAAAAGAAGGTATCGCCAACTCAATTCTTATTAAAGTAAACCAAATAGGAACATTGTCTGAAACTATTGCGGCAATCAATATGGCGCAGAATGCAGGTTATACTTGTGTAATGTCTCATAGATCTGGAGAAACAGAAGATAATACTATTGCAGACTTAGCTGTAGCGCTAAACTGTGGTCAAATTAAAACAGGATCTGCATCTCGTAGTGACCGTATGGCTAAGTACAATCAATTACTTCGTATTGAAGAAGAATTGGGTGATACGGCTTATTTTCCAGGCCGCTTGGCGTTTAAAATTTAGTGCAAATACGACGATTGAGCGTGTTATAATGACACAATAGAAAAAGGCTTTCCGTAAGTATGAGGAAAGCCTTTTTTTTAGCTAAAGAAAGGCTTTAGCGTTTTACTAATTTTATAACTTCACGATGACCTTCCGTGTTATTTACATCTACAAGATATAGTCCTGATGGTAATGAGGATACATCTATTATTTCATTCTTGGAAATATTGTCCTTTTGCAAGATCCGTTTTCCTTTAATATTATATATAGTCAAACTAGAAATTGAAGACGGCATCTCATTTATAATGTGAAACACATCTTCCGCAGGATTAGGAAATATGGTAATTTGTTGTCCTGCATTATCCTCAACTCCAAGTGCTGCACTGTTATAAAAGGCCTGATCGCCGTTCTCGTTGGTGATAGTGAGCATCATTGTGCCATCATCTCCAGTAACAATGTTATAAGAAAATGTATTATTGGAGGTATCGTTATGTGTAAGCCAAAAATCATTGTAGTACATACCTTCATAATTTTGATTATCTTCATTAAAACATTGATTAGTAGAGCCTCCCCAGCTTCCTATCGTTGTGAATTCCGAGCTTGTTGAAGAAAATTCATATACGACACTTATAAATGAACAAAACACAACAACTAACTCACTGACTTCTGAATCATAAAATTCAATTTGAGAATCTGAACCCTCACCATTCTCAAAAGGAGGATAATAATTTAAATTATCGAGTGTTATATGATCTAAAGTCCATTCTTTGTCAAGAAGCTGCGAGTCTTGGGCTTGAGCATAATATAAAGTAGTTAGTAAAAAAAATAATATGATTAAGGTTTTCATAACTTATAGTTTTGAAAGATTTAATGAGTCTTGAATTTCGCCATCACACACTAGTATTATACTGTAAATCCCCGAACTCAAATTAGAAATATCTAAAAGTCTACTGGTTTGAGTGGTATCGAGTATATAGTTGTGATGTTGTCCTGTTGCAGTATTAACTACTGATAGGTAAGCAGAACTTGCCTCATCGACTTTATATTGCACTGTAACTAGGTTGTTTGCAGGATTGGGTATTAGACTTTCGAGATAAAAAGGATTAACAGTAATGTCTACATGGTCATAATCTTTAAATCCGTTGAGGTTTGAAATCACTTCTAATTTATAGGTTGAAGTGAATTCGGGATTAACCAATACATTTTCACCAGAATAGAGGAGTGTATTATTTTGGTCATACCAATTGAAAGTGACATCCTCATTTATGGGTGTAGCACTAAGTACTATAAACTCATCCTTTTTTATATCTTGATCTTCACCGGCATTCGCCCTAAAACTACTGCTGGTTTTTTTGTTTATAATGTATTCTTCACCACCAATAAGAGAACCTGTAGTTGCATCCTGTTGCAAAACACTTAATGCAAATTTATCCTTTGATGTAGATTGGTTAGTAAAAAAGTTGAAGGAAACGTATAACGTCCCAATTTCTCCAGCGTCTAATATAATGTTGCCTAGTTTAGAATTGTTGGTGGTGAGAATTTTCTTATAATCATCTTTGGTAGATTTTAGTTGCGATTGGCTTTTTCCACCATCTTGCCAAGCATTATATAAGGTGGTGTCCATTTCTAAACCTACTTCTGCTTCTTCATAAATAGCTTTCCCTTTTTCGTTGGCATCTTTAACAAAAACGAGATCAAATGATTGTTGTTGATTACTGTAATTACCCACAGCGACTACACCACCATAATTAGAACTATTTTCAACGACATCTACAACAGTAGTGTTTTTCCATACAATATTATTGTTGTTCCACACATTCAAGACAATATTGTCGTTTTCAGGGGTAGTCATAGGGTCGTTAGGCGTATCTATGCGAGCCAAAAGGCAAAAATGCCAGGGATTGGGGTTGATATTTTCATAATCTTCGGGATTAGGCACTAGCCATTCAAAAGTCAATATGGCTTCCTGCCCAATATCTAAAGGTGGAATGTTAACTGTTCCAATCTGGTCACCCATAAGAATATCTTCTCCTGTAATAGGATCTGTCATTGTTAAACTGCCATCCCAATGGTCTGGCCAAGATAAAGCTGTGTTGGCTTTAGCCCAATAGAGCTTTAAGGGATCTGATCCTGTAGAGCTATCGCAACTGCTATTGGTTACTCTTACGTAAACGTAATTGGGGTTGTTAGAGTCATATTCAGGATTCTGATGCTCCTTTACTAATAATCCATCATCTTGATTGCGTACCCATATATCCTTGCTTCGGTATGGTTGTGTTGTTAAGGTGTCGGGTTCTTCAAAATTGTCGAGTTGAGAATTTTGCATTGCAAGATCGAGTCCGCTTTCAGGGTTGGTTAAACATTGCGCTTTTAAAACAGCAGCATAGGCATTGATGCGACCTGTTCCTAATTCGCCAATATAGGGTTGATTTAAATCTATGTCATATATGTTATCTGTCGTAGATTCAATAATATCTTTAACTTGTGTTGCTGTGAAATTTGGATTAATGGAGAAAATTAATCCAGCCAGTGCTGAAGCAAGTGGCGTTGATGACGACGTACCGATACCTGCAGTATATCCAGTTTGATTGTTGGATGTTTCCGTGGCAGATAGCACGTAAATACCAGGAGCTGAAACATTGACTTTGTCATTGTGCGTATGAGATGCAAAATTGTTAGGGTTGTCAGGTAGCTGCCTATGAACGTCAATCCAAGATTTAGTTTGGCCAGGAATATTGTCCTGTAAAGTGCCTATAGAAAATCTATGGCCAACGCCTGTAACAGAAATCGCATCATCATAGGAGCCAGGATATCCATAACCATTGCCGTCTGAATCGCAACCCTTTACAGTACCATCTCCCTGAACACCATTGCCTGCACTTGCTACAACTAAAATGTCTTTTGTACGGACATAATCCATAACATCGTCCAGATAAGTTTTGACAGGAGAGCCTTCGCAAATACGCCAACTACAGTTAATTACTCTTACACCAGGATAATCTGCCAATTCTTCCAAACCCGAAACTAGATTGTTACCTCCACCTCCACAGGTAGCAGTTACTAACTTTAAATCTCTACCAAGACTTGATAGTCCTTCATTGTTATCGGTATTTGCTGCTATGATGCTCGCTACAGCTGTTCCGTGAGAAAAATTACTTGGCACGACTTCAATATTGTTAACTATTTGCCCGGTCAAATCGGGATGATTTAACTCGTAGGATGAGTCTACTACTCCTACCAAAATGTTCGAATCACCAGTTGTAATTGCCCAAGCTAATGGCGCATTAATTAATTCTAAAGAAGCATTATTGCCGCCATAAAGTAAGTCTTCGTAATCATTTGGTATCGAAATTTGTGTGTTGTTAACTGCTGTTGTAGTGCTAGTTAATATATTATTATCATCATCTATCTCTTTAAAGTAAGTGATTCCTGTGTTATTAACAAAGTCAGTCACTAAAGTATCATCTTTTATAGATATTATATATACTTTTTTAAGTCGAGGAAGT
Organism: Croceibacter atlanticus HTCC2559; assembly: GCF_000196315.1. Classification (NCBI taxonomy): domain Bacteria; kingdom Pseudomonadati; phylum Bacteroidota; class Flavobacteriia; order Flavobacteriales; family Flavobacteriaceae; genus Croceibacter; species Croceibacter atlanticus. The sequence continues at coordinate 1,319,118 of NC_014230.1, forward strand.
GAAGTCATTGGAAATGCTTTTTCTATAGAATAGAAAGGTTTCGAATTTAGGAAATCAAAAATAGGATGTGTTTGATTTGTAACTAGTTTTATGGTTTGGTCGGGTTGTATAACTATTTGGCTCCCATCGAGTAAATCCACGCCAATGCCAGAAGCTAGTTCTAAATAAAAGCTTTTATATTCTTGCGATAACAGGGTTGTGCTTAGGCTAAGCAAAACAATGAGAAAGAAAAACTTAATTTTAGTGTGCTTGTGTGCTTGTGTGCTTGTGTGCTTGTGTAAAGTATTTCATATAGTGATAAATTTTATGGTTGGTTTAATAAAAATTAATTATATATGATTTAACAGGGCCTTATTCTTACTGTTTTATTTCTAAAGAATAAATAAAATCTTTAGTAATTATAGTTTAAACATTTAAATTCAATCAATTCATTAACAGTATTTTAACTTAAAAAATTGAATTTTTTTAGGCTTAGGTCTCGTAGTTAATATAAAGTGTGAATTCAAATTTTTATAAATGGCTTTTTTTATTCGATGTTGTAATGGCATTTTAAATATTATAAGTAGCTGTATTAAAGGTTGTTAATCAGCTTATGTAGGTTTAGACATATATTGTACTGGAGACCTCGAATTGAAGTTTGGTGATATGGGTTCTTTTTCCAAAAGCATCTATTTTCGATAGCATTATTACTGAAAATATATGTTTTATATGAGTCTATATATTATTAGTTTTTCAATAATTGAAAATCATTCTAACATCGGGATTAAGTAATGTAACAAGGGTTTTTATAAGAGTATGATAATACAGATCTAAATGTTTATGATAATTTTATTAAAAAACCATGTTTTCAAGATATGGTTTAATGGTTTCTTAACAGTAGATTTCGTAACTTAGCGAATTCAGAAAAACAATAAAATTTAGAAGAAGAATGTCCAAGAATGCGACTTTAGAATACGAAGGAAAAAAGTACGAATTCCCAGTAATTACGGGAACAGAAAACGAATCTGCCATAGACATTAAGACCTTAAGAGGTGTTACAGGTGGCTTAACTACAATAGATCCAGGTTACAAAAATACAGGCTCTTGTGAAAGTGCAATTACATTTTTAAATGGTGAAGAAGGAATTCTTCGTTACAGAGGATACTCTATTGAAGATTTAGCTGAAAAAGCAAGTTTTTTAGAAACAGCTTACCTGTTAATTTTTGGAGAACTTCCTACTAAAGAACAATTCGAAAAGTTTCATACAGATATTAAATCTCACTCTCACGTAGATGAGGATATTAAGAAAATATTAGACGGTTTTCCAAAGTCTGCACACCCAATGGGCGTGTTGTCTTCACTTACAAATGCATTAATTGCATTTAATCCATCTTCAGTTAATGTAGATTCTGAAGAGGAAATGTATAACGCAATAGTGAAGATTTTAGGTAAATTTCCAGTACTTACAGCTTGGGCCTACAGAAAACGAGTTGGTAAGCCATTAGATTATGGTGATGACTCTTTAGGGTATGTAGAGAATTTCTTAAAGATGATGTTTAAGAAACCTAATGGAGAATATAATGCGTCTTCTACAGTAGTTGAAGCGTTAGATAAATTATTAATACTACACGCAGATCACGAGCAAAACTGCTCTACATCTACTGTACGTATAGTAGGTTCTTCTCATGCAGGATTATTTGCTTCTATTTCAGCAGGAATTAATGCGCTTTGGGGGCCACTTCACGGTGGTGCTAACCAAGCTGTAATCGAAATGCTTGAGGCTATTAAAGAAGATGGTGGCGATACTCATAAGTTCATGGAGAAAGCTAAAGACAAGGAAGATCCTTTTCGTCTTATGGGCTTTGGGCATAGAGTTTATAAAAACTTCGACCCAAGAGCTAAGATTATCAAGAAATCTGCAGATGATGTATTAGGTGCTTTAGGAATTGAGGATCCTGTATTAGATATAGCTAAAGGTTTAGAAAAAGAAGCTTTAGAAGATAGTTACTTTGTAGACCGTAAATTATATCCTAACGTAGACTTTTACTCTGGTATTATTTACAGAGCATTAGGAATACCTACTGAAATGTTTACTGCAATGTTTGCTTTAGGACGTTTACCAGGTTGGATAGCGCAATGGCGTGAAATGCGTTTGCGTAAAGAGCCAATAGGAAGACCAAGACAGGTATACATTGGTGAAAACCATAGAGAGTTTAAGGCTGTAAATGAGCGTTAATTAGTTCTCAAAAAAAATCATATAGCGTGTTGTTTTTTTAACGGCACGCTTTTTCATTTAATTATATTTGCAAAAAATTTATCTATGCTTAAACTACATGTTACAAATGAAACCTCTCGGTTAAGAGCAGTTGTATTAGGAAGAGCTAAAAGTAATGGACCTGCGCCAACACTTGAGGAAGCTTATGATCCTAAATCTAAACTACATATAAAGGCAGGCACTTACCCTAAGGTAGAAGATATGGTAGAGGAGATGAGTGCTGTAGCAAGCGTATTTGAGAAATACGATGTAAAGGTTTATCGTCCTACAGTGATAACAGATTACAATCAAATATTTTCTCGAGACATTGCATTTGTAATTGATGATAAAATGGTAAAAGCTAATATCTTACCAGATAGGGCTAAAGAAATTGAAGCTATTGAGCATGTATGGTCTCAGGTACCAAAAGAAAATAGAATAACACTTCCTGAAGATGCTCATGTCGAAGGCGGTGATGTTATGTTGTATGATGATTATATATTTATAGGAACATATAGAGGAGAAGACTATCCTAATTATATCACAGCGCGTACAAACATGAAAGCTGTTAAGGCACTAACAGAGTTATTTCCTAATAAAACAGTAAAATCGTTTAACCTAAGAAAATCTAACACCATTCCTCAAGATAATGCCCTGCATTTAGATTGTTGCTTTCAGCCAGTAGGAAAGGGAAAAGCGATTATTCATAAAAATGGGTTTTTAGAAGCAGAAGAATATGAATGGTTGGTAAATTTCTTCGGAAAAGACAATATTTTTGAAATAACCAAAGATGAAATGTTTCATATGTACAGCAACATTTTCAGCATTTCAGAAGATGTGGTTATTTCAGAAAAAAACTTTACAAGATTAAATACGTGGCTAAGGGCACAAGGAATTACTGTTGAAGAAGTGCCCTATGCAGAAATAGCAAAACAAGAAGGTTTATTGCGTTGTAGTACAATGCCGTTGATAAGAGATTAAATAAAAGACTATGTCACAAATTACCAATACAATATTAATGATTCGTCCTGTTCAATTTAGAATGAATGAGGAAACTGCAGTAAACAATTACTTTCAGGAAAGCTTAGACATTAAGAATGCTGAAATAAATAAAAAAGCTCAAGACGAGTTTGATGCTTTTGCAGAAAAATTAAGAGCTGTAGGTGTAAATGTTATTGTTGAAGATGATAAATTAGAGTTAGATACACCAGATTCAATTTTTCCTAACAATTGGGTGTCATTTCATAAAAACGGAGATGTTGCACTTTACCCAATGTTTGCTGAAAATAGACGTAGAGAACGTCGCGAAGATATTATTGCGCGATTAGAGTCTGAAGGGTTTAAGATTAACAATATTGTAGACTATACTTCTGCAGAAGACGAAGCGCTTTACTTAGAAGGTACAGGAAGCCTATTAATAGATCGTGTTAATGAGAAAGTATACTGTGCTCTTTCAGATAGAGCAGATGAAAATTTAGTAATAGAGTTTTGTGAAGATTTTGAATTATTTCCAGTAATATTTACTGCTAACCAAACTGTAGATGGTGAGCGAAAAGCAATTTACCATACCAACGTAATGATGTGTCTTGCTGAAAACTTTTCAGTAATATGTTTAGATACTATTGATGATAAGAAGGAGCGTAAAAATGTGTTAGATCACTTAAGAAAAGACGGTAAAGAAGTCATTGCTATTTCAGAAGCTCAAATGCATCAGTTTGCTGGTAATATGTTACAAGTACAAGGTAAGGATGCTAAGTACTTAGTAATGAGTAAAGCTGCTCATGATAGTTTAAATGCAGATCAAATTTCAAAAATAGAAGCTCACTGCCAAATTTTAAGTAGCGACTTAACAACAATAGAAACGTGTGGTGGTGGAAGTGCGCGTTGTATGATGGCAGAAGTATTCTTGCCTCAAGCTTAATTTACCTCACAATCTTATTCAGCATATTTTTGAAGATAAAAAAATGAAAAGGTAACATAGCATACCAATATAATCTGCCCCAAAGGCCTTTTGGTCTAAATGTCGCAGTTTGGTGTACTATGTTATTTTCATCTATACAGAATTCTAGCCAAGCTTCTCCAGGTATTTTCATTTCGGCAAATAGTAATAAACGTTTCTCGTCTTTATCTGCAAAAAGTACTCGCCAAAAATCTAACGAGTCACCAGTAAATATTTGAGTGTCGTGAGTACGTCCACGCCTTAAGCCAACACCTCCAAAAAGCTTGTCAATATATCCTCTTACTTTCCAAAGCCAATTGCCGTAATACCAACCCGTTTTTCCACCAATAGACCAAATGCGTTCTAAAGCTCTTTCTGGATGATCTGTTTCTTGTTGCTGGGCATCCTTAAGGCAACCGTATTTAGGAACCTGTACATATTTATTTAAGCTTTTAGAAAATCTACCGCTAATCATAGAGTCTTTCCAGCTAGAAACAACCTGATTTTGTTCAATCTTTTCAAAAGCAAGGCGTATGGCTTCTTTGTAATTTATAGGCTGTATATCTAATAGTTCCTGTAATCTTGTGTCTTTAGTAATAACTTCTATTTTCATACTATCTACTAGGTTTAAAGCTAGTTTATAAGATGTAGAGGTGACAAAGTATAGCCAATATGATGATAGTTTTGGAGATAAAAACGGTGTGTCTATAATAGTAAGGCTAAGTCCTCTTACTTCTGTGTATTGTTTCATCATGGTTTTGTAAGTCAACACATCTGGACCGCCAATATCAAAAGAATCATTATAGCATTTAGTATTGCCTAAAACACCAGTTAAAAATGAAAGTACATCTCTAATAGCAATAGGTTGCGTTTTAGTTTTTACCCAACTAGGTGTTACCATTAGAGGAAGTTTTTCACATAAATCTCTTATAATCTCAAACGAAGAACTACCTGAGCCAACAATAATTGCAGCTCTCAAAACAGTTAGGTTAAAATCACCTTTATATAATGTATTTTCAACCTGTTTTCTAGACTCTAGGTGTTTGGATAAGTTTTCCTCATTAACAATTCCACTTAAATAAATTACTTGCGTAACATTTGCGTAAGCCATATATGCATTAAAATGCTCTGCAGATTTAGCTTCTTGTTCATCAAAATCTGAGGTAGAGGCAGACATAGAGTGTATTAAATAGTAGGCAGCATCAAAATTTTGTGGAAATTCTGACGTGTTAACCTCTTCTAAAAAATCTACTTCTACAATCTTAATTTGTTTAAGCGTCTCTTTATCAACAGACAACCTGCTTTTGTCTCTTACGGCACACGTAATATCATGTCCTTTTTCTAATAGTAGAGGTAGCAATCGCATACCAATGTAGCCGTTGGCGCCTGTTAATAATATTTTCATAGTGATAATTTTAAAAGAAGTTACACAATAAATACGTATCTTGGTATAAAACAATACCTAAGATTTTTATAATGAATAATACGCTTAAATTTGTGCTTTTAATTGCTGGAGTCGTTTTAATAGGATACGGTTTATATACAGCCATAACTCCAGAAGTTTCTTTAGATGCTGGTCCATTGCAAGTTCAGGCACAAGGAGATAATACACAATCTTATGCTATGATTGGCTTAGGTATTTTAGCACTAATTGGTGGTATTGCATTTAGAAAACGCTAACTATAAATCGTCTATCTGTGAAGGTAGGTGATCTGCTTTGTAGTTAATGACTTTCTTAATAAACTTATGGGTGCTTTTGTCGTCCTTCTTGGCTCTAATTTTTATAAAATGTTTGTCGCAGTATAAACTGTATTCTTCTGCTTTGCCTTTGTAAATCTTAAGTTTCCAATACGGTATAATTAAGCCGTAAGATTCTAACAAGCTTCTAAATCCAATAATAATACCGTTAGGTCTCATCTCTATATTACATGCATTATTGTATTTGTCTAATATGAGTAAATTGTGAATTTCAATGCTGGTCGCTGTAATCCATAGTTTAGAAGAACCTATACCGTTCATTTTAAAGCGTTGTGATAATGTAAATGTTTTACCAATAGCGGCTTCAATTTCCTTTTTAATCTTAGGATTGTTATACGAAATGTTTCTTAGCATAGTCTCGTAAAGATAATTAGTAACACGTTAATTATGATGAAACAAATTTTAAAGTTGAACTAAAGTTTCTATTATCTACCAATTCTTAAAATCTGTTTAAGCTTTATATTTTCAACCTTCTGAAAATACTATCTTTGCAAACGGAAAAACCCTAAGTAAATGACACTTCAAGAGACTTTAAACCTTCACGTTACAAACGCAGTATCATCTTTATATGATGCAAGATTAGAATCAGTTGAATTTCAGGCTACCAGAAAGGAGTTTGAAGGTGATATTACTGTTGTGGTGTTTCCTATGTTACGTGTTGTAAAAGGCAATCCTGTCCAAATTGGTAATCAAATTGGAGACTATTTAGTTGAACACGTTGAAGAGGTTTCGGCATTTAATGTTGTAAAAGGGTTTTTAAATATTGTAATATCAGATTTATATTACAATGCTGCTTTTCAAGAGATACTTTCAGAAAAACATTTTGGATTTAAGAAAGCTGAAGGAGATGCTGTAATGGTAGAGTATTCTTCACCTAATACAAATAAACCACTTCATTTAGGGCACATAAGAAATAATCTGTTAGGATATTCTGTGTCTGAAATATTAAAAGCTTCTGGTAAGAACGTTTATAAAACTCAAATTATAAACGATCGTGGCATACACATTTGTAAAAGTATGTTGGCTTGGCAGAAATTTGGTAAAGGAGAAACGCCAGAAAGTACAGGCCTTAAGGGAGACAAGCTAGTTGGAAATTATTATGTGAGGTTCGATAAAGAATATAAGAAACAAGTAGCTGAGATTGTAGCATCTGGCACTGAAGAAAAAGAAGCAAAAACACAAGCACCGTTGTTGTTGGAAGCACAAGCTATGCTTAAACAGTGGGAAGCAGGAGATGAAGATGTAGTAAATCTTTGGAAAATGATGAACGGTTGGGTGTACAAAGGCTTCGAGGAAACCTATACTAATTTAGGTGTAGATTTTGACACGTATTATTATGAAAGTGACACTTACCTTTTAGGTAAAGATATTATAGAAACAGGCCTAGAGAAAGGTGTGTTTTTTAAGAAAGAAGATGGTTCTGTATGGTGTGACCTTACGGAAGATGGTTTGGATGAAAAGCTTGTATTACGAAGTGATGGTACTGCAGTTTATATGACTCAAGACTTGGGAACAGCAGTACAGCGTGTTAAAGATTACCCAGATGTAGGAGGTATGATTTATACAGTAGGTAATGAGCAAGATTATCACTTTAAGGTTCTCTTTTTAATCTTACAGAAATTAGGATATTCTTGGGCAGAGTATCTGTACCACCTAAGCTATGGTATGGTCGATTTGCCTAGCGGAAAGATGAAATCTCGTGAAGGTACTGTTGTAGATGCAGATGATCTTATGGTAGATATGACGCAAACTGCTAAAACCTTATCTGAAGATTTAGGAAAGCTAGATGGTTACTCTGCAGAAGAAAAAGAAGAACTTTATAAAACAATAGGCTTAGGTGCATTAAAATATTACATCTTAAAGGTAGATCCTAAAAAACGAATTTTATTTAACCCAGAAGAATCAGTCGATTTTCAAGGTAATACAGGTCCGTTTATACAATACACCTATGCCAGAATACAATCTATCCTAAGAAAATCTAAGTTAGATACAAACGCTCCAGTAGCAGAAACACCTAAGAGCTTACACCCAAAGGAAAAGGAGTTGTTAAAAATAATGTTACAATTCCCTGAAGTTATTCAGCAGGCGGCGCAACAACACAGTCCTGCATTAATTGCAAATTACACTTACGATTTGGTTAAAGAGTTTAATTCCTTCTATCAAAATGTTACAATTTTAGGAACAGATGATGAGGTGCTAAAAACCTTTAGGGTAGCATTGTCTTTTAAAGTTTCTGAACTAATTAAAGATGCTTTTAGCTTATTGGGAATACAGGTTCCTGTAAGAATGTAGTCTCCTTTTTTTATTAGTTTATTTCAAATTAAAAAGGTTTAAGAATTGGTAACTTTTGCTAAAGCATATTAATTTTTCAATTAAATGGCTATAGTTTAATGTTTGTCAATAATATGACGACTTAAAAACTTTACAATCTTAATGGGTTTCCCTAAATTTGCACTCTAAAAATTTCAAGGAAGACCGAATATGTTCGATAGTTTAAGTGATAAGTTAGATAAAGCCCTTCACGTCCTAAAAGGACACGGCCAAATTACAGAAGTAAACGTTGCAGAAACATTAAAAGAAGTACGTCGTGCTTTAGTTGATGCCGATGTTAACTATAAAATAGCCAAAGAATTTACCTCTACGGTAAAAGAAAAGGCATTAGGACAAGGTGTATTAAAAGACCTTAAGCCAGGCCAATTAATGGTTAAGCTTGTAAAAGATGAGCTAACTGAACTTATGGGTGGTGAGGTAGAAGGTATAAACCTTTCTGGTAATCCAAGCATAATTCTTATGTCTGGTTTACAAGGTTCTGGTAAAACCACCTTTTCCGGTAAGCTAGCAAACTTCCTTAAGAATAAAAAGACAAAGAAACCTTTATTAGTTGCTTGTGATATTTATCGTCCAGCAGCAATAAATCAATTACACGTCGTAGGTGAGCAAATTGGTGTTGAGGTGTTTAGTGATGAGGGAAACCAAGATCCTGTTGCTATTTCTAAAGCTGCAATAGCGCACGCTAAACAAAATGGTCATAATGTTGTGATTATTGATACCGCAGGTCGTTTAGCTGTAGATGAAGCGATGATGACAGAAATCTCTAACATTCATAAAGCTATACAGCCGCAAGAAACATTATTTGTGGTCGACTCTATGACAGGTCAAGATGCTGTAAATACTGCAAAAGCGTTTAATGATACCTTAAATTTTGATGGTGTAATCCTTACTAAATTAGATGGTGATACTCGTGGTGGTGCTGCAATCTCAATTAAATCTGTTGTAGATAAACCAATAAAATTTATTGGTACAGGAGAAAAGATGGATGCTATCGATGTTTTCTATCCATCTCGTATGGCAGATCGTATCTTGGGAATGGGAGATGTTGTGTCTCTTGTTGAACGTGCTCAAGAACAATATGACGAAGAAGAAGCTAGAAAGCTACAGAAGAAAATTGCTAAAAATCAATTTGGATTCGATGATTTCCTAAAGCAAATACAACAGGTTAAGAAAATGGGGTCTATGAAAGATCTTATGGGAATGATTCCTGGAGCTGGAAAAATGATGAAGGATATAGATATAGATGATGATGCTTTTAAAGGTATTGAAGCTATAATACATTCTATGACACCTGAAGAACGATCAAACCCAAGTATTATAAACTCTAGTAGAAAAAAGCGTGTTGCTAAAGGTTCCGGAACTAGTGTTCAGGAAGTAAATCAACTGTTAAAGCAGTTTACTCAAATGAGTAAAATGATGAAGATGATGCAAGGTGGTGGCGGAAAGAAAATGATGCAAATGATGGGTAAAATGCGTTAAGCTTATCCTACAGTTGTTTCATTAATAACCTAAATAAGTACTATTAATAAGAGTTATTGTTCACACATAGTTACTACATAAACCAAATATAATGACCATACTAGACGGTAAAGCAACTTCAGAAAAAATTAAGTTAGAGATAACTGAAGAAGTTAATAAAATGAAGGCTAATAATGAGAAAGTCCCTCATTTGGCAGCTATTATTGTTGGTAACGATGGTGCAAGTTTAACGTATGTAAATAGCAAGGTAAAATCTTGTGAGCGTGTAGGATTTGAGTCAACAATGGTAAGAATGCCGTCCACAACTAGTGAGACAGAATTGCTTAAAAAGATAAAAGAACTTAACGAAAACTCAGATATAGATGGGTTTATAGTGCAATTACCGTTACCAAAACAAATAGACACACAAAAAGTGCTAATGGCGGTAGATCCAGATAAAGATGTAGATGGTTTTCACCCTACAAACTTTGGACGTATGGCGCTGGATATGACAACGTTTATTCCTGCAACGCCATTTGGTATCTTAGAGCTGTTAGAGCGTTATGAGGTAGAGACAAGCGGAAAACATACCGTTGTTATTGGTCGTAGTCATATTGTTGGAAGACCTATGAGTATCTTAATGGGTAGAAAAGGATTTCCAGGAAACTCAACTGTAACATTAACACATAGCCGCACAAAAAATATTACTCAAATTACATCTCAAGCAGATATCATAATTACAGCATTAGGCGTGCCTGGCTTCTTAAAAGCAGAAATGGTAAAAGACGATGCTGTGGTAATTGATGTAGGGATTACACGTGTTCCAGATGAAACAAAAAAACGTGGATATTACCTTACTGGCGATGTAGATTTTGAAAATGTTAGCAAAAAAGCAAGCTTTATTACACCTGTTCCTGGTGGTGTAGGACCAATGACGATTGCTATGTTGTTGAAAAACACTCTTTTAGCAAGAGAGCGTCACAGAGGCCTTGTATAGGGCTATAATTTCAGCATTTAGAAGATAATTACTTATAAATCAACTATATTAGCGATGATGTTAAGCATTACCTTAATTTAGTTGAAGTTTCCTTACAGCATATTTAAAATAATTGTAGTTGGCCTTTGTGTTTTTATGCATTGCCAAACAGGAGTCTCTCAAATATTAAGTGATACTTTAATGGTTAATCACTTAGGTCAAGATAAAGGCTTGGTGCAATTAAATGCTAACGCACTTACTCAAGATGAAAACGGATTTTTATGGGTAGGAACAGAAGATGGTCTTCATAGATTTAATGGCTATGAATTTAAACTGTTCACTGCAAGCCCTAATGATTCTAACTCTATTCAAGACGATCACATAAGAGGTTTATACGCAAAAGGAGATACGCTTTGGATAGCCTCTAACACCAAAGGTATTTTAGGGTACCAACTCTCAAAAAATACATTCTTTGCTTTAAAGAAAAATAATAAAAACCTTAACCTAGGTATAAGCTATGGTATCTTTCCGTTAAATGAAGACTTCTTACTGTTTTCATTTAAAAATTATGCAACTGTTTACAATACTAAAACTAAACGCGAGGTAATAGTAAAGCTGCCAACTAACTCCCGAGAAAGTCGAGTACTAGATGTAGATGCTATTAATGAGACAGAGTACATCTTTACGACATCGGCTTCTGGTCCACTGGTATTTAATATAAAAACAGGTATTGTTAAACCATTTAAAATTGAAGGTTTAGAACTTATCACTCAAATTGAAGCCCTAGTCGATGGTTTTTTAATTGGTACCATAACGGGAATTTATACAGTAGACAAGCAATTTAAATCACTAAAGAAATATGTAGATGGTGTTTCTGTAAACCATATCTCGAAAAAATCTGAAGGCACATTCTTTATAGCAACTCAGGTTAAGTTGTTAGAGTTCAATGAAGTTGATGGCGTAACTTCCTATATCGTAAAAGACACTTCAAAAAAGATTTATAAGCCTTTTACAGCCAATGAGATTGTTTCAGATGAAAATGGAAATACTTGGTTTGGTACAGAAGGAGATGGTGTAGTACATTATAATAGTTTTCAGAAAAAATTTGAAACCAATAGAGTTCGTTTAAATGATGTATTAAAGTCTACTAACATTAATATTTTTCCTTTTTATAAGGATACAGATTCATTATTATGGTTGGGAAGCTCATTTGGAGTTGTAAAACATAACACCTACAAGAACACTTATAAACTATATAAACATAAAAATGCAAATATAATTTATGCGTTTGCCAAAGATGAAAATAATACACTTTGGGCTGGAGGTATTTTTGATGGACTTTTAAAGTACATACCTTCAGAAGATAGGTTTAAGCAGTATTTAAAACATCCTTATAAAGAAAACACGTTGCCCGATAATGAGGTATTAGAAATAATACCAATGCCAGATAACAAGTTATGGCTATGTACCTGGACTGGCGGAATTTCTGAATTTAATACGGAGACAGAAACATTTACACCTATATTAATAAATGGTAAGCGAATAAACAGAGCAAGAATTTCACTTAAGGATAGTAAAGGTAATTTATGGTTAGGTACAGATGAAGGTCTTTATAAATTAAATAGTAGCTTAGAGTTTGAGCATCATTTTACCGAAACTGCTGCTAAGGAAAAGAGCTTGACTAGTAATAGAATCTTTGCAATTAATGAAGATAATAACGGTTTTATTTGGATAGGTACCAGTTCTGGAATCACTAAGTTAAACACAACCACCTTACAGACAGAAAAGTTTATAAAGCAAAAAGGGTTTCCTAATGATTTTGTTTATAGCTTGTTAATCGATGAGGCTAATAATGTTTGGGTTTCTACTAATAAGGGAATATCAGTTTTAAACTCCAAAACTAAAGAGTTTAAAAACTATACGAGTGAGGATGGTTTGCAAAATAATGAGTTTAATGGGAAGTCTGGCTATAAGGATAAAGACGGCTATTTTTACTTTGGAGGTATAGATGGTTTTAATAAGTTTCAGCCATCTAAAATTAAGGATTATCCATACCAACCTAAAGTATATTTTGAATCTGTCGAGTTGTTTAACGCTCCAATAGAATCTACTCTGCGAAATAATGACACCTTATATTTTAAAAGTGATGAAAATGTAATCACACTTAATTTTTCATCATTAAGTTATTTAAACCCAGAAAAAACATTTTACAGGTACAAGCTTGATAATTTTGATGAAAGTTGGAGTCCGTCTACGCAACGTCAAAACGCTACGTATACAAATTTAAATCCTGGAGAGTATACATTTTATGTATCTGCTTCACAAATGACAGGGCAATGGAGCGATCCTAAGGTGTTAAACATAGTTGTTAAGCCATTATGGTACCAAACTATAGTTTTTAAAATACTGCTTGTCTTATGCATTTTTGCAATGGGGGTGTGTATAGTATTAAGAGAAACTAATGCTTTAAAGAGAGATAAGGAAAAACTTTCTAGGTTGGTAGATCAGCGCACTCAAGACTTATTGCTTAAAAATAAAGCTTTAGAAAAAGCCAATAAAAAAACCTCTCAACAAAAGGATAATATTAGCTTTCTTATGAAGGAGCTAAATCATAGAGTAAAAAACAATCTTCAGATAATTTCCAGTTTGTTAAATATACAATCTGCCACGGTTGATAGCCAGGCAAAGGATAGTTTGTTAATAGCCAAAAATAGAATTTTAGCTATTGCTTATATTCAGAATGAAATTCAAATAGACCAGAAAAAGATAAACGTTAAAAAGTTTATTGAAGAGTTTGTGCCAAGAATACTTCAGCTTTTAGCAGATGACGGTTTGATGAAGTTCGAAATAATTTATAACTTAAAGCGAACAGGATTTTGTGAAGTTAATACCACCTTATTGGGGTTAATTCTCAACGAGCTGGTTACAAATACCTTTAAATATGCCTTTAAAACATATAATAAGGATAACTACTTGAAAATTTCTTGTGAAAAAATAAACCATACATTACTCATTACACTAGAAGATAATGGTTGCGGATATACCTTAGATGAAATTAAATCGAGCTCTTTGGGCGTAGGATTGGTTTCAGATATGGTATCGCAATTGGATGGAGCCCTAGAAACCAATACCGATAACGGTGTTGTAAATAGCATTAAAATAGATTGTAAATAATGGAAAACATTAAAAGAATTCTTCTGGTTGAAGATGAGTTTATTATAGCAAAGGATATTAAGATAACCTTAGAGAAGTATGCCAAGATTAAGGTAGATACTGCTAAGAATTTTAAGCAAGCCTATGAGTTGTTCTCTGTCAACGACTATCAACTTTTACTTACAGATATAAACTTGAATGAGGAAAAAGATGGAATAGATGTAGCGTCACAACTAAAAGAAATAAAAAGCATTCCTGTGGTGTTCCTAACAGCATATAGCGATCAGGACATTATAAATAAAGCAAAAAAAGTACTGCCATTCGCATACCTCCTTAAACCGTTTGATGAGGTACAGCTAAAAGTAACTATAGATCTTGCTATGCTTAACTACAAGAAAGAAGTCGAAGGCATTGAGGAAGTGGCTCGTTATTCAGAACAAATAGAGGAGCTTACTAAGCGAGAAAAACAAGTGCTAATTGTATTAGCGTCTGGGAAAACTGCAAAAGAAACAGGAGATAATCTAAATATCTCTGCTCATACAGTTGAGGTTCATAAAAAGAATATTAAAAAGAAACTACATATGAATACAATGTCTGAACTTATAAACTTTGCATTGTCTTCTAAATTATATGAAGTTTCATAACTAAAACATCTCAATACACTTGCCATACTGCAACTTAGATATTATTTAACCTAATAATAAAGTGTAAGTATGATTTTACTTCTGAAACAAATGCGTATTTTTGCACCCCCAAAAATGACGAAGTTTATAAACAAAACATAATGACAGCAAGTAAGATTAAAACTTTCGATGTGCTTATCGAAATTCCAAAAGGAAGCAGAAACAAATATGAATACGATTTTCAATTAAAGAAAATTCGTTACGATCGTATGATATTTTCATCTATGATGTATCCTGCAGATTACGGTTTTATGCCAGAAACATTAGCATTAGATGGAGATCCTTTAGATGTATTGGTGCTTGTAACAGAGCCAACATTTCCTGGTTGTGTTATAGAGGTTAAGCCAATTGGAGTTTTTCATATGGCAGATGAAAAAGGACCAGATGAGAAAGTTATCTGTGTTCCAATAAGTGATCCTATTGCAAACAATGTAAATGATCTAAATGAACTTAATCCTCACTTAATAAAGGAGATTGAGCATTTTTTCCAAGTATATAAAGATTTAGAAGAGAAGAAAGTAGATGTTGGTGGTTGGGGAGACGTTAATGAAGCAAAAGAAATTGTTTCTAAATGTATCATAAGATATCAAGAAAGTGATATTCCTGCAGAGGAAGTTAGTATAAAATAAATAATTCATTTATTACCGGTTAAAAAAAGCAATAATTCTCAAAAAATTATTGCTTTTTTTATTTATGTCATTGTCTTACATTTGATTTTCTTAAAAATAACTAATCAAATATATTATGGAGTCATTTATGATTTACATGCCAATTGCAATGGCAGTTTTAGGTTTAATCTACATGTGGGTTAAACAATCTTGGGTAATGAAACAAAACGCTGGAGATGGTAAGATGAAAGAAATTTCAGACCATATCTACGAAGGTGCACTAGCATTTCTTAGCGCAGAGTACAAATTACTTACAATTTTTGTTGTTGTAGTAAGTGTTCTGCTCGCTATAGTTTCAATTGTTGTACCTACTACCCATTGGTTAATTGTAGTTGCATTTATATTTGGAGCAGTCTTTTCTGCTTTCGCAGGAAATATAGGTATGAAAATCGCTACTAAAACCAATGTAAGAACTACGCAGGCAGCAAAAACAAGTTTGCCGCAAGCCCTTAAGATATCTTTTGGTGGCGGTACTGTAATGGGATTAGGTGTAGCCGGTTTAGCAGTGTTAGGGTTAACAGCATTTTTTATCATTTTCTTCCATACGTTTATGGGCGCTTCTTGGACCAATACTATGGATATGACAATAGTATTAGAAACCTTAGCAGGATTTTCATTAGGTGCAGAGTCTATTGCACTTTTTGCTCGTGTTGGTGGTGGTATCTATACTAAAGCAGCAGATGTTGGCGCAGATTTAGTTGGTAAGGTAGAAGCTGGTATTCCAGAAGATGATCCTCGTAATCCTGCTACAATAGCAGATAACGTTGGAGATAATGTTGGAGATGTTGCAGGAATGGGAGCAGATTTATTCGGGTCTTACGTAGCAACAGTTCTAGCAGCAATGGTTCTTGGTAACTATGTGATAAAAGATATGGGTGGCGCTATTACAGATGCTTTTGGCGGTATTGGCCCAATTCTTTTACCAATGGCAATTGCAGGTGTTGGTATTATCATTTCTATCATTGGTACTATGCTGGTTAAAATTAACAGCAATGAGGCTAAAGAAGATAAAGTTATGGGTGCGTTAAACTTAGGAAATTGGGTGTCAATTATATTGGTGGCTATTTCTTGTTTTGCATTAGTGACTTGGATGTTGCCAGAAACTATGAAAATGGAATTCTTTGGTGAAGGCCTTCAAGATATTTCGTCTATGCGTGTGTTTTATGCAACCTTAGTAGGTCTTTTTGTAGGAGCAGTTATCTCTTCTGTAACCGAATTTTATACAGGTCTTGGTAAAAAACCAATATTAAAAATAGTACAACAGTCTAGCACAGGTGCAGGAACAAATATTATTGCAGGATTAGCAACGGGTATGATTTCTACATTCCCATCTGTATTGTTATTTGCTGGTGCCATTTGGGCTTCATATGCATTTGCAGGATTTTATGGTGTGGCATTAGCCGCTTCAGCAATGATGGCAACAACGGCTATGCAATTAGCAATTGATGCATTTGGACCAATATCAGACAATGCTGGTGGTATTGCAGAGATGAGTGAGCAAGAACCAATAGTACGTGAGCGTACAGACATTTTAGACTCTGTTGGTAATACAACGGCAGCAACAGGAAAAGGTTTTGCTATTGCTTCTGCAGCATTAACTTCATTAGCACTTTTTGCGGCCTATGTTACTTTTACAGGAATAGATGGTATAAACATTTTTAAAGCTCCGGTTTTAGCAATGTTGTTTGTAGGAGGTATGGTTCCAGTTGTATTTTCTGCCTTGGCTATGAATGCCGTAGGAAAAGCAGCTATGCAAATGGTACAAGAAGTACGCAGACAGTTTAGAGATATTCCAGGAATTATGGAAGGTACAGGAAAACCACAATATGATAAATGTGTCGAAATTTCTACTCAGGCTTCTTTAAAAGAAATGATGTTGCCAGGTTTATTAACTATAGGCTTTCCACTTATTATTGCTTTTGTGCCAATGCTTTTTGGAATGAGCACTTTAGCAATTGCAGAAATGCTTGGAGGTTATATGGCAGGTGTTACAGTTAGTGGCGTGCTTTGGGCAATTTTCCAAAACAATGCTGGTGGTGCTTGGGATAATGCTAAGAAATCTTTTGAAGCTGGTGTGATGATTAATGGAAAAATGACCTATAAAGGTAGTGATGCTCATAAAGCAGCAGTTACTGGAGATACTGTTGGAGATCCTTTCAAAGATACTTCTGGTCCTTCAATGAACATATTAATAAAGCTAACTTGTCTTATAGGATTAGTGATAGCACCTATATTAGGCGGTCATTCAGCTGAAACTGATATAGATGAAGTTGAAACTATTGAGGTTAGTGAAAACGTTATTATTGAAGGCACTCAAGACCTTAATAACAAAACTGAAACTGTAGTGGAGATGGTAAAAAATGACGCTACCGGAGAAGTTGTTGCTAACGTTGAAATTAGAAGAACAGTAAATGGCGAAACAACTATCGAAGAGAAGTCTTTTAGAGGTACAGAAGAAGAAGTACGCTCTCAGTTAAAAGATGTAGATGGTATTAAAATTAAGGTGAAAGATAAAGAGTAATTACACGTTATAATTAAATTAATAGCCGGTTGTTACTGTATGTAACAACCGGTTTTTTTAGTAGTAAAATGTAAAAAATTTATCAAAGTTGTATTATAGCTTTCTTAAAGACTCGCTGGTAATGCTATAGACTAACTATCTTCATTGCATGTTTAAAAAAGACCCACTTCAAATTATAGCGTTTCAGAGTTACGGTACTAAAACTCATTTATATTTAAGAGGAAGAGCACTCGAAGACGAATCTATAGATTTATCTAAAAAAGGATTTTTCAGTCTCTTAAGAAATACTTGGAAACGTTTTGAAACTGATGAGGTAAGGCATGAGACATTAAAAATTCAACTACCAAACGAACAGGTGTTGTACTCAGATACCAATAGCGAAGGTTATTATTTGGTAGATGAGCAGACAAATGATCTTACAGATAGCATTAATGAAGAAGGTTGGTTAAACTATGAAATAGCGTATGATGTGTTTAAGGATAAGCTCATTAATCTTGAAAATAGATTTCCAGGAGAGATGCTCATACCATCAGAATCATCAAAATTTGGTGTTATAAGTGATATAGATGATACACTGTTAGAAACTGGTGTAGTTTCAAAGTTAAAATGGAAAGTGCTTGTAAATTCATTATTTAAGCACGCAGAAAACCGAATGGCATTTGCTGGTGCAGCTACTATTTATTCTAAACTACATCAAGGTATAAGTGGAGAAGAGGCAAATCCAATTTTTTATGTAAGTAACAGCCCTTGGAATCTTTATAGGTATTTAGAGTATTTCTTAAAGCATAATAACTTCCCTAAAGGGCCAATACTTTTAAGAGATTTTAGAACACCATTTGATAAAACTAAAAAACGAAAATTATCTCATAAAGAACACGAGATAAAAAATATAATTAAAACTTATCCTAACAAAAAGTTTGTTTTAATTGGTGACGCTGGAGAACATGACATCGATATTTACCTAGATATTGTCAAGCACTTTCCAAATAGGATAAAAGCTATTTATATAAGAACGGTAAATCACAAAAAAAGAATGTTGCGTATACAACGTCTAATTAAAGATTACACTAACGTACCAGTACTCTTGTTTAAAGATTCAGAAGAAGTATTAGAACACGCAAAACAACTAAAATTAATAGCTTAAAATAAGCCATTAATTTGTGCGTCTATTTTATTTATGATGCCACCTAAATCTTCAGGACTATTAACAAAGTCAATATCATCTACATCTATAACAAGTAGGTTCCCTTTGTCATAATCGTGTATCCAAGCTTCATAGCGCTCATTAAGTCTGCTTAGATAGTCTATTGAAATGGTGTTCTCGTAATCACGACCACGTTTATGTATTTGACCTACTAAATTAGGGATGCTACTACGCAGATAAATTAATAAATCTGGTGCCTTTGTAACACTCTCCATTAACTCAAAAAGTGATTTGTAGTTTTCAAAATCACGATTTGTCATTAATCCCATGGCATGTAAGTTGGGAGCAAAAATGTAAGCGTCTTCATAAATTGTACGATCCTGAATTACATCTTTACCATGTTTTCTTATATCTAAAACCTGTCTAAACCTACTGTTTAAAAAATAGATCTGAAGGTTAAAAGACCATCTGGCCATTTTGTTATAAAAATCCTCTAAGTAAGGATTGTCTAAAACATCTTCAAACTCTGGTTCCCAATTATAGTGTTTGGCAAGTAGTTTTGTGAGCGTGGTCTTTCCAGCACCAATGTTTCCGGCAATGGCAACGTGCATAATGGTCTAGTTTTTTGGTAGTTGTAATTGGTAATGATGAAGTGTTTCACCATCGTAAAGATAGAGGTTTTCAATATCCAAAAACAACTGTTTAACATCAATTTTTGGGAGCTTTATGAGCTGAAATTCTGTGTTCCCTTTTTTTAGATAATATAAAGACGTAGTATTTGCAATTACTAGGTTTCCATTTTTTTCATTAAAGGTGATGACGTCCTGCAATTTAAAATCGCTCATCAAGCTGCCATAAATGTTATATTTCTGGATTCCAGATTTTGTGAGTAACCAGCAAAAATTATAATTAGATTTTTGGAGTTCTATAGTTTCAGAAATTGGTTGTGTATTAGCTACAATCTCATCTCTATTATAATCATAAAGTTCTAACTGTTGTAAGTCAAGATTAAATAGCCAAAGATTTCTATCTATGCCTGTTGTTGCAAATTGTATGTTTCTAAATTCATTAATCTGATTAAAATTAATTCGTTTAATTTCAGACAGTGTATTGTCTAAAATTACAGCGGTGTTTGTATCCTCATAAAACAATACAATTTTAAGAGGGTTTAATATATCTGCGTGTGTAAGATCACCCAATTGAAAATCATTAAACTGGTATGTTTTTCCGCTTTCTTTTTTGTAAAAAATATTATCCTTAATGTGGTATAAACTCTTGTACTCATCTACACCAACAAAAGTATCTGTCTCTACGGTAGTTTTGCTAATTGCTTTTACAGCAATGTCTTGAGCATAAGTAGAAAAGCAAAACGCTAAAAATAATAGAATAAATAGTCTCATATAGGAGTTGAAAATACAAATTCTAGGCCAATACTTTAATGATATTTTATAGTTCCTTAACATCGGCTTGTTAAAGGCGGTTAAATACTATTAAAAGTAGTAGCTACTACGTTACATTTATCCAAAATTTAAATAAAAAAATGAAATCAATCCTATCTATTTTAAGTCTTTGTTTTGTACTTGTTTCCTGTGGTGGAGATGACGATAATGGAGATCCTAATGCATTTAATGAGCCCACAACTGCTGGCTTGTCATATTCTAACAGTCAAAGCGATTTTATTACTACTTACAATGGTATAAGAGCCACGTTACAAAGTAATAGTAATATTTCTGTTTTAGCAGAAGTTAACCATACAGCAAATGCACAAAGCGTTAACCAGTCATTGCGTAATACAAGAATTATCTTTTTCGGAAATCCTATCTTAGGTACACCAGTAATGCAAGAAAACCAATTAGCAGGTTTAGATCTGCCTCAACATATTTTAGTGTATGAAAATGCGAGTAATGAGGTTATTGCTTCATATAACTCTGTTAATTATTTGTCTACAAGATATGGAGTGCAAAGTGCTAATACTTTACCACAAATTGAATCTGCTTTAGAGAGTATTGTTAATACAACTACGCAAAATGAAGTACTTACTAACTCCAGTGCGAGTATAAACAGTGGTCAAGGTGTTATTACATTGGTAAGTCAAAACAATTTTTCTACCACGTATAATAATTTGAGAAACTCTATCATAGATAATACCAATTTATCATTGGTTTTTGAACTTAACCACCAAGAGAATGCCCAAAATGCAGGGTTAAGCTTAAGGCCTACAAGTGTTATAGTTTTTGGCAACCCAAATTTAGGTACACCGCTAATGCAAGATTCTCAAACTACAGCATTAGATTTGCCACAAAAATTCTTAGTGTGGGAAGATGAAAATGGAGAGGTAAAAGTTTCTTACAACAATCCAAACTTTTTAAAATCTAGACACTTAATTTCTAATTCTCAAAACAGTACATTAGAAGATATTACTAACGCCTTGAATAATTTAGCAATTTCAGCGACTAACTAGTCCTTGTAATTTTTAGGAAGCACTCTAATGGGTCTTGCAGTTTCAAACGCAAGGCCCATTTTTAATAACTCTCGCTCTGTATTTGGCGCTCCAATAAAAGTTAATGCAATTGGTTCTCCAGTATCTTTATAACCCATAGGCATTGCCAAACAAGGATGAAATCCTACAGCTGCATAAGCAGAATGGTAATTATTAATAGATAGAATTGCGTCTAATTGATGTGCCTTCATATCATTTTGAAAAAACGCGTTCCCATTACTTAAAAGAGTGGATTTTATTGCTTCAAATTCTTCTACAGAAGTAGAATCTGCTATAATACCATCAAAAAGTTCTTGGTTGTATGGCATGTGTAAAACACTATCTTTCTTATTAAACGCCATAACATCCTCAAGAGATGTAACAGTTATATCTTTAGATGCATATGAACTTAAGTAAGAAGGAACATCATCTTTCATTTCAAGGTTAAGTAGAGTTAGGAATCCATCTAATGGAAGCTCTGGTTCATCAAGCTCGACAATAGTTGCACCGCTATCTTCAATAAATTTAACTGTAGATTTATAAATTGAATCATTTAGTAAGCGTTTGTATACTCCGAATGTTTTAGTGGTTAGGGATACGTTTTCCTCTAAAATGCTTTTATAATTAACAGAGGTCATAGCATCTAAAACAATAGCATTATCAGTTACGTTTTTGGTCATAGGTCCTGCAGTGTCCAAAGTATGTGAAATAGGGATAATACCATCTCCAGAAATTACGCCTATTGTGGGTTTTAATCCTACTACAGAGTTTTGGCTACTAGGTGATATGATAGATCCTGCAGTTTCAGAACCAACTGTGGCAACCGCATAATTAGCAGCAGTTGCAACACCACTTCCTGCGCTACTTCCGCCAGTTTCAAATGCTTTTCTTCCGTAAGGGTTAAGTGTTTGTCCTCCAATTGCACTATAGCCCAGAGGACAGCCATCGCAAAAATAATATGCCCATTCACTCAGGTTTAATTTTCCTAAAATTAAAGCACCGTTTGCTTTTAAATTTTCAACTAACTTGGCATCTTCTGTTGTGTAATTATCTTTTAAAGCTACCGCACCAGCAGTAGTGGCCATTCCTTTAGTATTTACATTATCTTTTAATAAAATTGGCATTCCGAATATAGGATGCTTGTTGGTGGTAGTGTCTTTGTCTTTAGCTCTGGCTTCATTTAAAACCTCATCGTTTAAAGCAATTATTGCATTTAAAGTTTTGGTTGAATCCAATTCGAATTTATAAATACGTTTTAGGTAAAACAGTGTAAGGTCTTCATAAGTTAAAGACCTTTCTTTAATATGGTTTTGAATTGTAGGAATGTCCTGTTCTAAAATTAGTGGCTTTAAGGCTTCATATCTTTCATTAGTAAATGATGAAACTTCCTTGTTTAGCGGTTGGTATACTTCATTTTTATCTAAAACTTTTGATTGTATTAACTCAAACTGCATGCGGCTGTTTTGGTGCTCCTGTTGCATTTCAAGCTCTAAAGTTTCATCATAGGCTGTCCAAAGTATTTCCTGCTCTTTTTCTTCAGAATTTGTTTTACAAGAAATAATTAAGAAGAATGTTGATAGGAATAAAAATGAGTAGGTAAATTTCATGATAAATGATTTGTATAAAAATAGAAAAAACCATCTGTTTATACAGATGGTTTTTAAAAGTCTAAATAAAATTGAACTTAAAGGTTAAACGCTTTCTTTACGTTATCAACAAAATCCAATTTTTCCCAAGTAAATAACTCTACTTCTTTAGTAATTTTTCCAGAGTAAGGAGACTCAAATACTTTTGTTACAGTTTTTGGTTCTTTACCCATATGACCGTAAGCTGCAGTTTCTAAATAAATAGGATTACGAAGTTTTAAACGTTTTTCGATTGCAGCTGGACGCATATCAAATATTTCGGCAGCTTTCTTGGCAATTTCACCATCTGTAAGCGCTACATTTTTAGAGCCATAAGTATCAACATAAATAGATGTTGGCTCTACAACACCAATAGCATAAGAAACTTGTACGAGTATTTCATCTGCAACGCCTGCAGCCACAAGGTTTTTAGCAATATGTCTTGCTGCGTAAGCTGCACTTCGGTCTACTTTACTAGGATCTTTCCCAGAAAAAGCACCGCCACCGTGAGCACCTTTACCACCATATGTGTCTACAATAATTTTACGACCTGTTAGGCCACTATCTCCGTGAGGACCACCTATTACAAACTTTCCAGTGGGGTTAATATGGTAGGTAATATCATCATTAAAAAGCTGTTGCACATATTCTGGCATTTGAGCTTTAACTCTAGGTATTAAGATGTTTATAATGTCTTCCTTTATTTTAGAAAGCATTACTTCATCTTCATCAAATTGATCGTGCTGTGTAGAAACAACAATAGCATCAATACGTTGCGGAATATTATCATCACTATACTCAATAGTAACCTGAGATTTCGCATCTGGTCTTAGGTAAGTAATGTCTTTTTCTTCACGTCTTAGTGCTGCAAGTTCAATAAGGATTTTATGAGAAATATCTAATGCTAAAGGCATGTAGTTTTCTGTTTCCTTGGTAGCATAACCAAACATCATTCCTTGGTCACCTGCACCTTGCTCTTCTTTGTTAGCTCTATCGACACCTTGATTAATGTCTTGAGATTGTTCGTGTATTAATGAGATAACGCCACAAGAGTCACCGCTAAATTGATATGCACCTTTGGTGTAACCAATATTGTTAATAACCTCACGTGCAATATGCTGCACATCTAAGTATGTGTCGCTTTTTACTTCGCCAGCAAGTACAACTTGCCCTGTTGTAACTAGGGTTTCACAAGCTACTTTAGAGTCTGGATCAAAAGCTAAAAAATTATCTAATAAGGCATCACTAATCTGGTCTGCCACTTTATCTGGGTGTCCTTCAGAAACACTTTCTGAAGTAAATAAATACGCCATAAACGTAATCTTAGTTTTAAATTATATTACAGAAGATTTGACGAGATTGCCGTAAGGAGTTTACATTAAATCCTATTAATTTAATAGGATTTTGAAGTATACTGCTTTAGCATTTTAAAACACTTAAAAATCAAAGTGTTACTGTTTTTGAAAACAGAAGTCGAGGTTGCAATCAGTCAAATCTTTCCTCGTTTTGAGATGCAAAAGTATGAAATAAGATTTAATCTCTTTAATTGTCTTAATAGAAATGAATGATGCAGCGATAGTTATAAGCCTTCTCGATTAAAATTAAACTTTATATACGTAGTATATACATTTTCAAAAACGAAAATAAGTTCAAAAAAATTTTGTTATGTCGTGTTTGCGTTTCATCTTTGTAGCTCAAAGTTCAAACTTTTATTGAAGATGTTATCAAGAAAGGCTGAGGGAATAGACCCTATGAAGCCTTAGCAACCCTTTCACTTAGAAAGAAGGTGCTACATTCTACAGTACAGCCAATCATTTCTGGTTTGTACAGATAGATAACCCACAACCAATCCCTTTCTGGGATGTGGCTATTTTTTCTTTTTAACATTTTTCTATCAAGGCGCTCTCGAGAGCTTTTTGGCTTTGGGTTCAATTTATTTTTAACTCAAAAATTAGAAAAATGAGTACACAATCTTTAGCAACCAAAGCGTTGCACGCAGGGCACGACACAGCAACAAACGGAAACACTCGTGCGGTTCCTATTTACCAATCTTCAAGTTATGTTTTTAAAGATGCAGACCACGCTGCAAATTTGTTTAACCTATCTGAAGAAGGCTTTATTTATACACGTATAAATAACCCGACAAATGACATTCTTGAAAAACGACTAGCAGATATTGAAGGTGGTATTGCTGCAGTCTCCACAGCATCTGGTACAGCAGCAATTAATACAACATTGCTTACACTTTTAAAAGCTGGAGATCATATTGTAGCTTCAAATTCGTTATACGGAGGCACTTACAATTTACTTAAAGTCACCTTGCCAAGATTTGGTATCACGACAACTTTTGTAGATCCTCAAAATCCTGAGAATTTTAAGAAAGCTTCCAAGGAAAACACACGAGCTTATTTTATTGAATCTTTAGGAAATCCAAAACTAGATGTTTTAGATATTGAAGCAATTTCTATTGAAGCAAAAGCTTATAAAGTACCACTAATTGTAGATAACACTGTGGCAACTCCAGCATTATTAAACCCTATAAATTATGGTGCTAATATTGTTATTCACTCGCTTACAAAATACATAAACGGAAATGGTACTGCATTAGGAGGCGTTATTATAGATGCCGGAACTTTTGACTGGTCTAGTGGGAAGTTTCCAGAGTTTACAGAGCCATCACCAGGTTATCACGGTTTGGTGTATCACGATGCATTGCAGGAAGCAGCATTTATAGCAAAAGTAAGAATAGAAGGTTTGCGTGATCACGGTGCAGCATTAAGTCCATTTAACGCTTTTCAAATTTTACAAGGATTAGAAACTTTAGAGATAAGGCTTGAAAAGCATAGCAAAAATGCACTAAATCTTGCAACTTGGCTTCAAGAACAGGAAGAGGTAACTTGGGTTAACTATCCAGGACTTAAGTCTAGCAAATACAATTCGTTAGCAAAAAAATATTTGCCAGATGGCCAAAGTGGCGTTGTAACTTTTGGAGTAAAAGGTGGTTATAACAGTGCTAAAATTATAGCAAATGAAACTGAAATATTTTCATTGTTAGCTAATATTGGCGACTCTAAATCTTTAATAATACATCCAGCAAGTACTACTCATCAACAGCTAACAGATGAAGAGCAAGAGTCTACTGGAGTTACAAAAGATCTAATAAGATTAAGTGTAGGTTTAGAGCATTTAGATGATTTGAAATCTGATTTAATTCAAGCTTTTCAAAAATTAGACACCAAGGTTTCTGCTGAAGCATTTAGTCTAAATGGACACTAAGACTAACAATACCATTTAATTTAAAATTCTTTAAAGCTATAAATGCCTCAACCATCATTTGTGTTGGTTGAGGTTGCTTTACAATTTTTGAAACTCTAGGAAAATGATATCAGAATTTATAATAGAAGATTTTAAGCTTACATCTGGGTCGAAAACTTTAGTGAAAACCACCTATCAACAATTTGGTAAAGCTTTAGGAACAGCACCTATTGTATTAATTAATCATGCATTAACAGGCAACTCAAATGTAACAGGAGCACAAGGTTGGTGGTCTGCAATAGTGGGTGATAACAAAGTTATAGACACACAAAGGTTTACCATTTTAAGTATAGATGTTCCAGGTAATGGCTTTAATGTAAACAGTGATTATACTATTAAAAACTATAAGGATTGGCAACTTGTAGATGTTGCTAAAATACAAGTTAGGATTTTAGAGTATTTGGGTGTTAATGAGTTATTTGCAGTGGTTGGTGGTTCTTTAGGAGGCCAACTGGTTTGGGAGTTGGCAGCTTTAAAAGCAATAAAAATTGCGCATATAATACCTATTGCAACAGATTGGAAAGCCACAGATTGGTTGCTTGCAAACTGTAAGATACAGGACAGTATTCTTAATAACTCAACCAATCCAATTTATGATGCTCGGTTGCATGCTATGACACTTTATAGAACACCAAGATCATTAAAACAAAAGTTTGAAAGAGAAAGAGATGAAGATTCAATTTTTAAAGTAGAGAATTGGCTCTCGTATCATGGAAACCTATTGCAAAACCGATTTCAACTAGCCAGTTACAAATTAATGAATCACCTGTTAACTACCGCTAATGTGCTTAGAAATTACACTTCGATTAAAGACTTTGCTCAAGTTATTTCAGCAGATATTCATCTTGTAAGTGTAGATTCTGATTTGTTTTTCTTGGCAGAAGACATTTGGGAAACCTATATAGATCTCTGTACAGAAAAGGATAATGTGTTTATTTCTGAAATAAAGAGCATTCACGGTCACGATGCATTTTTAATTGAAACAGCACAACTTCAAAACATATTAAAACCAATTTTTGAAACTAAAACTCATGAACACAACCATAAACATCATATTGTTTGGAATAGGTAATGTTGGTAGCACTTTAATTAAGCAAGTTCTAGCTACAAACGCTACGATATCTTTAAAGCAAGGATTAAATTTAGAGATTCCAATTATAGCAAACTCTACCACAGCTTTTTTTAAAACAAATGGCATTAAAAACAATTGGCAAACCGATTTTGAGATTTTTGGTTTTCCTTATAAAATAAATGATATTATACGCTATATCCAAAAAGAGGAGCTTGGTAATATTATAATTGTAGATGCTACAGCAAGCAGAAAATTTGTAAAACATTACAAAGCATTTTTTCAACAAGGCTACCATATTGTAACAGCAAATAAAATTGCTAATACATTATCATTAGACTATTACAATTCTCTTAGGACAACAATCTTAAATAATTGGACACATTTTAACTATGAAACTAATGTTGGTGCAGGTTTGCCAATAATCGAAACCTTAAGAAGGCTTTCAGACAGTGGCGAGCAAATCCATAAAATAAGAGGTGTGTTTTCTGGATCGTTAAGTTATATATTCAATACATTTTCAGAGAAGCAACTGTTGTTTTCTGAGGTGCTGCAAAGCGCACAGCAAAAAGGTTTTACAGAACCAGACATTAGGGAAGATCTTTCTGGAAAAGATGTAGCCAGAAAATTACTAATCTTAGCTAGGGAAATAGGACTACAAAAGGAACTTTCAGACATAGCTGTTGAGTCTCTGATACCTTCTTCATTAGAAGAAATTCACTATTTGAATGACTTCAATTTAAAGCTGAATGAATTAGATCGTTACTATTCAGATTTAAAAGTAAAAAAATCAGCAAACCATGTCTTTAGATATATTGGAGAGTTAGATGTTTTAAATGGCACCTTGCAAACCAAACTTGTATTAGAGCCAAAAACAAGTGCAATTGGGCAACTAAGAGGAGCAGATGCAGCCATCGAAATTTTTTCTGAATCTTATAAAGAACAACCATTAGTTATACAAGGTGCTGGCGCTGGAAGTGCGGTTACAGCTAGAGGTATCTTAACAGATATATTAAAAATAGCTAAGCAGCTTAACACTTTTAAATTGGTTGAAGCTTAGTGTAAGAATTGTGTACTTTTGTAATATGCTTTCTAAGAAAACTAAATATGGGATAAAGGCGCTAACACACTTGGCAAGACAAGAAAATCAGGCGCCAGTTCAAATCGCTACTATTTCTGAAGCAGAAAATATTTCTCAGAAATTTTTAGAAAGTATATTACTTACCTTAAAGAAAAACGGCATCCTAAGCTCAAAAAAAGGAAAAGGTGGCGGTTATTATTTACTTAAAGAAGCCAAAGATATATCTATGGTGAATGTAATGAGAGTGTTAGAAGGTCCAATAGCAATGGTGCCTTGTGTAAGCTTAAATTACTATGAAAAATGTGATGATTGCCCAGATGAACACGCGTGTTCTGTACATAAACTCATGATTGAAGTTAGAGATAGTACTCTAGATATCTTCAACAATAAATCTTTAGCAGACCTAATAGTTTAAAGAGAGTTATTTGTTTTCTGTTCTACATAAAAATACTAAGTTTGCATAATACTCTACTAATCCTATAGGGTAATAGTAAAAATAGATTAAAATGAGTCAAACTGTAGACTATACAACAGGAGAAGCAGATGTTTATGAAGTAGAAAACGCTTCTAGCTTACCAAAGGAAAATATAAAAAGAAGTATTTTAAAAACGTTTAGTTGGCGTGCTCTAGGAACTATAACTACGGTTGTGGTTTCCTATATAATTACAGGAACATTAGCTCTTGCATTTTCAATAGGAGGCATAGAGTTAATCTCTAAACTGGTGTTGTATTTCTTTCATGAACGTGCGTGGAATCAAATAAAATGGGGAAAAAATGAATAAGACTATTGAAGAAATAAATGAGTTTTTAATAGGGAAAACTACAGAAGAAATTATTTCTTACGTTATAGGTAACTCAAGAAACCCAGTAATTACAACCAATTTTAGACCATATGAGGTTGCTATATTACATGCTGTAACAACTGTAAAGCCAGATATTAATGTTATATGGTGTGATACGGGTTATAATACTCCAGACACATATAGGCACGCAGATTATTTAATAAATAGGTTAAACCTAAATATCAAGCTTTATGTTCCTAAACAAACAGTTGGCTATAGAAATATAGTTATGGGAATTCCAGATATTTCAGACCCTAATCATAAGCTTTTTACGCAGCAAGTTAAGCTAGAGCCTTTTGCAAGAGCAATGCAAGAACACCAGCCAGATGTTTGGTTTACCAACTTACGAAAAGGTCAAACAGCATTTAGAGACAGTATAGATATGGTGTCTCAAGATGCAAATGGTATTGTAAAAGTGAGTCCATTTTATAATTTTTCTGATGAAGATTTAGACACTTATTTAAATCTTCACAATCTACCCAATGAACACATTTATTACGATCCTACAAAGGTTTTGGAAAATAGAGAATGTGGTCTTCATAAATAATCTTAAGAGATGATAAAAGATACATCGCAAATAAACCCTTTAGAAAACGAAGCCATTTATATTTTTAGAGAAGTGGTTGCGCAGTTTGAAAAACCTGTATTGTTGTTTTCTGGAGGTAAAGACAGTATTACTTTAGTAAGATTAGCTCAAAAAGCATTTTATCCTGGGAAAATTCCATTTCCATTAATGCATATAGATACGGGTCATAACTTCCCAGAGACCATAACATTTAGAGATAACCTGGTTAAGGAACTAGGTGTCGAACTAATAGTAAGACACGTTCAAGATGATATAGATGCAGGAAAAGTAAAAGAAGAACAAGGTCGTTATGCTAGTAGAAACAGCTTGCAAACCAATACTCTTTTAGAAGCTATAGAAGACTATAAATTTGATGCATGTATCGGTGGCGCAAGGCGAGATGAAGAAAAAGCAAGAGCTAAAGAACGTATATTTTCTGTGAGAGATGATTTTGGACAATGGGATGAAAAAAACCAAAGACCTGAAGTGTTTGATATGCTTAATGGACAGATAGACCATGGTCAAAATGTACGTGTATTTCCTATTTCAAATTGGACAGAGTTAGATGTGTGGAACTACATAGCTAAAGAACAAATAGACATTCCTACTATTTACTTTGCACATATGCGAGAAACATTTGTTAGAGACGGCCTTATTTGGTCTGTTGATGATGATGTTGTTTTTCGAGATAAAGATGAAACAGTAGAGAAACGTATGGTTCGCTTTAGAACTGTAGGCGATATGAGCTGTACGGCAGCAGTAGCTTCTGAGGCTACAACAATAACGTCTGTTATTGAAGAGATAAAAGCGTCAACAATTTCAGAACGTGGCGCTAGAATAGATGATAAACGTTCTGAAGCTGCAATGGAAAAACGCAAGCAGCAAGGTTACTTCTAAAAAAAATCAAATCAACTTTAAAAAACTCATTAGTAATGAGCCAATATACTATGGATGTATTAAAAATAGCAACAGCAGGAAGTGTAGATGATGGTAAGAGTACGTTAATAGGTAGGTTGTTATACGATACAAAATCTCTTACAACAGACAAGCTAGCGGCCATCGAGGAAAAAAGTAAAACAAATGGTTACGATTATTTAGACTTTTCTCTTGCTACAGATGGTTTGGTTGCAGAGCGAGAACAAGGTATTACTATTGATGTTGCTCATATTTATTTTTCAACAGAAAACCGAAGTTACATTATAGCAGATACACCTGGACATATTGAGTATACTAGAAATATGGTTACTGGTGCTTCTACTTCTCAAGCTTCAATAATACTTATAGATGCTAGACATGGTGTGAGTGAACAAACATACAGGCATTTCTTCATTAATAATTTACTTAGGGTTTCTAATGTTATTGTAGCAGTTAATAAAATGGATTTAGTAAATTATTCTGAGTCTGTTTTTACAGAGATTAAACAATCTTTTAATGATATAATTGAGAAAAGTAGTTTTAAAAGTCAGCAAATTAATTTTGTGCCTATAAGTGCTTTAAAAGGAGATAATGTTGCTAAACCTTCAGAGGCTATGTCTTGGTATAAAGGTGAAACTGTTTTAAATGCCTTAGAGAAATTACAGCCTAATAATGAAGGTTCTCATGTTCAACCTCGTTTTCCAGTTCAGTACGTTATTAGACCGAAAACAGAAGCCTATCATGATTATAGAGGTTATGCAGGAAAAGTAAAAGGTGGATCTTTTAGGGTAGGAGATTCTGTTATGGTCATGCCTTCAGGAACAATTTCTAAAATAGAAGGCATAAATCAATATGATACTCAATATGAAGAGGCTTTATCTGGAGCATCTGTTTCTATAACACTTCAGGACGATATAAATATTAGCCGAGGAGATATGTTAGTAAAAGTAAATAAAGCACCGAAGGTAGAAAAGCAGTTAAGCGCAACACTTTCTTGGATGGATGCCAATACATTACAAGAAGGTTCTAAGTATGTGTTACAACATGGTGTAAATAAAGTACTTGCTAAGGTGAAACAAATAAACCATAAAATTGAACCAGATTTTTCTGGCCAAGATAATACAGTGAAATCCTTAAAAATGAATGATTTAGCTTCAGTTAGTCTTCAGTTAAATAAGCCTATTTATAGTGATGCTTACACAGAACACAAACAAAATGGTGCGTTTATATTAATAAATCAACATACAAATAATACTGCAGCAGTTGGTTTTATTGAGTAACTCCTTCTAAACATACCATCATTTTGGGTTACTTTTGTCACGTGAAAAATCTATTACTTTTAGTGTTTCTTATTTGTGGGCTCCACGTTTTTTCTCAGGACAAACCTGTACATGAGATTGATGCAAATGTGTTTTATGGCTCAATACTTCTGCACAATAAAGATATAAGTCATCTTATAAAAGGTCATCCTACAGGCGTAATATTAAGTTATAATAGAAAGACTTTTGGAGCTAATTCTTGGGAGTCACGTTACAACTATCCAGATTGGGGATTTTCATTTGCTTATCAAGATATGAAAAGTGAAGAGCTTGGTAATAATTTTGGAGTATATGGTCATTATAACTTTTACTTTTTAAAACGTAACCTCATGCTTAGGGTAGGGCAAGGAATAGCCTATAATACTAATCCCTTTAATTTAGAAGATAATTTTAGAAATAGAGCTTATGGTTCTCATTTATTAAGTTCAACATATTTAATGCTCAATTATAAGTCAAAACCATTTTGGGGCGGTTTTGGTATACAATCGGGAATAGCAGTAATTCACTATTCTAATGCTTCAGTAAAATCACCAAATACAAGCACAAATTCATTAACTTTTAATGTTGGGGCAACATATACGTTTAATGAAGAAGACGTGCCAAACTTTGTGCCTAAGGTTAAAGAGAAATATACAGAACCTCTAAAACTAAATTTTGCGTTTAGAACCGGATTTAATGAAGGAGACGAAGTTGGTCACGGCACCTATCCGTTTTATATTTTTTCTGCATATGTAGATAAAGTTTTAAATAGAAAAAGTAGGCTGGTTTTAGGTACAGAACTCTTTATTTCTAAATTTTTAGAAGAGGAAATTAAATACCAATCTATAGCATTTCCAAACCAAGCAACAGGAGATGAAGATTATAAACGTGCAGGCGTATTTATTGGTCACGAATTAAAATTTGCACGGTATTCTGCAATTACACATGCAGGATATTACTATTATTACCCATATGATTTTGAAGGTCCAGTTTATTTCAGGTTAGGCTTAAAGAGAACATTTGGCAAACACATATTTGGTGTTGTCTCTGTAAAATCTCACGGTGCAAAAGCAGAAGCATTAGAATTTAGTTTAGGATATAGATTATGAAGCAGATTGTAAAACATTTAATATCATTTATAATACTAGGCTCATCAACTGTTTTATTAAATAGTTGTAGTTCTGAAGATGCAAATGATTGTTTTCAAACCGAAGGACAATTGCAACAAGAGGAAATTATTCTGGCAGGATTTAATAAAATTAGGATAGAAGAAGGTGTACAATTATTACTAAGACAAGGGCAATCTCAACAGGTTATTTTAGAAACAGGAGCAAACCTTAGGTCAGACGTTGAGGTGTTTTTAGATAATGAAACTTTAGTGGCTAGAGATAACAACGGGTGTAATTTATTTAGAGATTATGGTGTTACCAAACTCATAGTAACTTCTCCAAATATTGAGGACATTATAAATGGATCCTCTTATGAAATAAGAAGTGAAGGTACATTAAATTACCCAACACTACGTTTAAGAAGTTTAGTAATACCAGGATTTGATCTTCGTAAGAATGGAGATTTTCATTTAACACTTAATGCGCAAGATGTCTCTATTGTCGCAAACGGATCAAGTGTATTTTATTTAAACGGAACCACTTCTAATTTAAATGTTAGCTTCTCAGATGAGTTACCAAGACTCGAAGCTAGAGACTTAATAGCTCAAAATGTTTCGATAAGACATGTAAGCAGCAATCATATGTACATAAACCCTCAGGAAAGCTTAACAGCCGAGTTAAGAGGCAGTGGTAATGTGTATAGTTATAATAGTCCAGATATTCAGGATATTCAGGAACTGTATACCGGTCGTGTAATTTTTATAGACTAGTTAAAATAAATACAGAAATCTCAGTTGGTTAAAACCCTAATTTTTGTTTCTTCGTAACTGTTAGAGTAAACCCAATTATGCAGTATAGGTATCTTTTAGTAATCGTGTTGTTTTGTGTAAGTTTTGTAAATGCACAAGACACCCCAAAAAAGTACCATTCTTTTGATGTAAATTATTTTTACGGTACAATCTTAGAGCATAATCCAGATATTCAACATCTTATTACAGAGCATCAAAAAGGTGTTATTTTAAGTTATAACACTAAAACATTTGGTTTAGAAGATTGGTCTAGACGTTATAACAGTCCAGATTACGGTTACTCATTTATTTATCAAGATTTAGGAAACACGTTTTTAGGGGAAAGCTACGGTGTGTACGCACACTTTAACTTTTATTTTTTTAATAGGCATTTAATGATGCGTATTGGTCAAGGTGCTGCTTATAACACAAACCCGTACGACCAAGAATCTAACTTTAGGAATAATGCCTACGGATCATCTATTTTAAGCTCTACCTACATCATGGGTAATTATAAAAAGGAAAACATTTATAAAGGCTTAGGACTACAAGCAGGGTTTTCAATAATTCATTATTCAAACGCTAATCTTAAGGCACCAAATAACAGCACAAATACTTGGGTGTTTAATGTAGGTGCTAATTACAATTTAGATTACGAAGAGCTTCCGGAATACATACCACAAGGTGAAAAAGAAAAATATACAGAGCCTATACATTATAACCTTGCATTTAGGACTGGTGTAAACTCTAGTGATGTTATAGGTTTAGGCCAATTTATGCATTACACTATTTCTGCTTATGCAGATAAAAAGATTAATAGAAAAAGTACATTTCAAGCAGGAGCAGAAGTATTTATATCTCCTATGCTTAAAAGTTTAATAAAATTTAGATCTGTAGCTTATCCAGAACTAGGTGTTCAAGGAGATGAAGACTCCAATAGAGTTGGAGTTTTTGTAGGACACTTACTAACATTTAATAAAGTGTCATTTATATCTCAATTA
Source organism: Croceibacter atlanticus HTCC2559 (assembly GCF_000196315.1). Lineage (NCBI taxonomy): Bacteria > Pseudomonadati > Bacteroidota > Flavobacteriia > Flavobacteriales > Flavobacteriaceae > Croceibacter > Croceibacter atlanticus. Next base: position 1,354,069 of record NC_014230.1, read on the forward strand.
GGATATTATGCTTATTACCCTTACGATTTTGAAGGCAGAGTTTATAATAGATTAGGGTTACAGCGTGAATTTGGAAAACACATTTTTGCAGGCGTAAGTGTACATTCTCATGGTGCTAAAGCTGAAGCAGCAGAATTTTCAATAGGTTACAGATTATGAAAAAACACTTCCTATTAATTATTATAGCAATTACTGTTTTAGGGTGTAATCCTAAGAACATAGATGATTGTCTTAAGTCTGAAGGTGATGCTGTTGAGCAAATAGTCGAAGTGCCGTTTTTTGACAAACTTATTTCTAATAGCAGAACTAAAGTCTTTGTGAAAAGCGGGCCAGAACAACAAGTTTTAATTCAAACGGGAGAAAACTTAATTGATGATGTAAAAGTTAGTGTTGTAGATAATACTTTGTTTTTAGAAAATGAAAATGGTTGTAATATTTTCAGAGATTTTGAGCAGGTTAAAATTATTGTAACCTCTCCAAATTTAGTAAGTATTAGAAACGGTAGTGGTTATGCATTAGAAAGTATAGGTGTTCTAGATTACCCTAACCTTGTCTTGTTATCTGAAGATGGTAATAATGAAGATGAATTTAATACAGATGGCGATTTTATATTGCAGCTTGAATCTGATACAGTCATACTCGTTAACAACAATATTACAAACTACTTTCTGTCTGGAACTGTAATTACTATGCAGGCCAATTTTTATGGTGGTGATGGTCGTTTAGATGCACCAAACCTTATAGTGCAAGACTTAAGTGTTCTGCATAGAGGTACAAATAAATTTATTGTAAACCCACAACAGTCTATACGTGGAGAAATACGAAGTACAGGAGATGTTATTTCTGTAAACCAACCACCTATTGTTGAGGTTGAAGAGTTTTTTACAGGGCGTTTAATCTTTCAATAAAAGATAATCTCCAATTTCTAGTTGTAATGCTTCAGATTGTTTTGCATTTAACTCTAAAACAAACTTAGCAGGAACTTTAGAAGGTAATGAAGCTTCACTCATAGGTTTTACATCTTCCTGAAAATCTACAATTTTATAGTTTTCATCTAGAAAAAGTAAATCAAGAGGTATTCGTGTGTTCTTCATATAAAAGCTGCGCAACTGTTCATCAGGAAAAACAAAGAGCATACCTTGGTTGTCTTGCATCGAGTTTCTGTACATTAAGCCAGTTTGGCGTTGGTACTCATCATCTGCAATCTCAAGATCTAAAGATGTAAGAGTATCACCTGTAGCTTTTACTAAATATGCTTCAGCTTCTTTTTTAAATTGTGGTTCTTCAACACTTATACTTGGTTTTGGCTCATCTTTGCAAGCTATAAGTACTAAGCTTAAAAGGCATATATATGCAAACTTCATTAGACCGTAGTTTTGTGTTTAGGTGTATAAAAAAACATAAAATAAATACCAGCAATTATAAACGGTATACTTAACAGTTGGCCAGTGTTTAATCCTAAGACCCAATCTTCACGACCTGTAACTTGTTCTACTTTTATATATTCAACAATAAATCTTACAGACCAAAGTAAGGTTAAAAAGAGACCAAAGATAAAACCAGTTTGCTTGCGCTTTTCTGTTTTCCAATATACTAACATTAGAATGATGAACACAATAACATAACCAGCTGCTTCATATAGTTGACCTGGATGACGCGCAAAGGTTTCACCATACTTAGCAAATATAACACCATAATCGCCATTGGTTGGCTTACCTATCATTTCTGAATTAAAGAAGTTTCCTAATCTAACAAAAACACCACCAATTGCTACAGGCATAACAATACGGTCTAACACCCATAACACATGTTTTTTAAGAACATTCTTAGCATAAAAATACATAGCTATAATTACCGCAATGGCTGCACCGTGACTTGCTAAGCCTCTAAAGCCTGTAAAGCTAAACTCAGGTTGTGTTTGTATTGGTAGTATAACTGCTAAAGGGTCTTCCCAAAGTAATTCTGTTTGGTAAAATAAAACATGTCCTAATCGAGCACCAATTAAGGTGGCTATTACTGTATATATAAATATAGAGTCTAATTTTTCTTGAGATACATTTTCTCTGTTATATATACGTTTCATTAAGTACCAGCCAATAGTAAAGGCAATAACAAACATTAAGCTATAGTAGCGTATAACGAAGAAACCAAGGTCGATACCTTCAGAAGGATTCCAGGTAATTTGGGAAGCAATCATGTATTATGTTTTATTTTTTGAAGCGGTAAAGATAACGTTATTATCTGTGATGCTATTTTAAAAGCAGATTAGCTTAAACTATTAATTTATTTTAGTGCGCATATTTACATCTTCGTAATTGCGTTTCACAAACTCTAAAGCTGTTTTTAATATTTGCCCCATAGATCTTGCTCGTTTAAACTTAACATCCTTTGTGAAATCTAAAAGCTCTTTTCTAAGTTTATGTACATGTTCTTTGTTAGAAATGTTATCACTGTTTATACATCTCATAAGCTCTCTATAGCGGCCTTTAGATAAGATGATTCGTTTTGCTATAAGGGAACGTTCTTCCTTAATATATTGCTCTATAGATGTGTTTTCAAGATGGTCTGTCACCAGTTCAACCATTGTGAAATTTTCTTTGAAAAACTGTGGTCTATACACTTTAAGTTTGCCTTCAAAGCATTGTTGGTCAAAATCTATAGCGCGAATTTGGTATTCTACGTGATCAAAATCGTGAGTTGGTACAATTACATAATTATAACTTCTCATATCACCAAGCAATCTAATCATGCAGCGCTCATTAAATTTTACAAACTGTTTTGCAATTTGTGTTTTTGCGCGATCATCACATTCCGGAAGCTCATTCTGTATAAAAACATCTCCAGGAATTCCTGCAATGTGTTCTTCAATTAAGGTATCCTTATAAACTAAAAATGTAATTCGATGAGGAGATAGAAGGTGTTCAAACTCTAGCCCGTAAATTCTAGAGGCATCTGCCTTCTTTACATAAAAGTATGTAAAACTATCATTTAAAACATTTCTAATCTTAATTCTAAATGGCTTAGAGTTTCCAAACGTACAATAATCTATAGCATCAATATTTAAATATTGAAAGGAGTCGTCACTACCATCAGAATGTAAGATGGTGTAAATTTTCTTTAAACTTTCATCTATGCTATCACGTTCATAATCTGCGTAATAGCAACGTACCCAATAGGTGTCTTCGTCGTGTTGGTCATAGACGACAACACTCCCTTGAAACCTTAAAAGATCATCATAAAACACAGGAATCTTTATGCTTCTGCTATACTTTTCTAAATACGCCTGTAGCTTTTCGTTTATAGGAAACGTAGGCTTTTTCTTAGACATTAATTTTTCCTCTACCATCTTGAAATAATACGATTAATTCTTTTAAATATCAATACTTAAATAATAAACTAATGCTAATAATCTTGTGCGGAATCTCTGATTATAATTTTGCTGAGGCGTTATAATTTCTTGTAGTTTTACCTAAAACCTTACTTGTAACAATTTAACAAGTAGGACGTCATACAGTTAAACCAACCTATATTATTTTGGAAACAATTCTTAAACTTAACAATCTCACCAAGCATTTTGGACCTGTAAAAGCAGTAAACGATTTATCTTTTACAATTGAAAAAGGTAATGTGTATGGTATACTAGGCCCAAACGGAAGCGGAAAATCTACTACTTTGGGTATCGTGCTAAATGTTGTTAATAAGACTTCTGGAGAGTTTCAGTGGTTTGATGGTAACATGACAACACATAATGCCTTGAAGAAAGTTGGAGCAATTATAGAGCGCCCTAACTTTTACCCTTACATGACTGCAAAACAAAATTTAGAGCTGGTTTGTAAGATTAAAAATGTAGAGCACGCAAATATTGATGAGAAGCTTGAAATTGTTGGCCTTCTAGATAGAAAGAACAGTAAGTTTAGTACCTTTTCTTTAGGTATGAAACAACGTCTTGCAATTGCATCTGCGTTATTAAATAATCCTGAAATTTTAATTTTAGATGAGCCAACTAATGGATTAGATCCTCAAGGAATTCATCAAATACGAGAGATTATAAGAAAAATAGCATCTATGGGCACTACCATTTTACTAGCGTCTCATTTATTAGACGAGGTTGAAAAAGTATGCTCTCACGTGGTTATAATTAGAAAAGGCGTAAAACTTTACTCTGGACGAGTAGATGAAATGAATGCAAGTCACGGATTTTTCGAACTTAAAGCAGAAGATACTACAAAGCTTGAAACTTTCTTAAAAACTAACACAGCTTTCGGCTCAATAAAGAAAGAAGAAGGATTGCTTATAGCATTCCTAAATGAACCGATGGAGTCATTTGAGTTTAATAAATTATGCTTTGAGAATGGTATAGTGTTATCTCACTTAAATAAAAGAAAAGAAAGCCTAGAAGAACAATTCCTACAATTGACAAACCAAATTAGCTAAACCACATGTTACGACTTTTAAATATTGAATTTCAAAAATTAAGATATAGCAAAAGTGCACGTGTCTTAAGTATCATCTATTTTATATTAATCACCTTTATAGCATTAATAGCTTCAATTGAGTTTAATTTCGGGAATGTAAATTTTAGAATTGCAGATCAAGGAATTTTCAATTTTCCATTTATATGGCATTTTAACACTTACATAGCTGCATTGCTCAAATTGTTTTTAGCAATTGTAATTGTATCTATGATGAGTAATGAGTATAGTAACCGTACCTTAAAACAAAACCTTATTGATGGGTTGAGCAAAAAGGAATTTGTGCTGTCTAAATTTTATACAGTTTTGGTGTTTGCCTTAATTTCAACTGTATTTGTTTTCTTGGTATCTGTTGTTTTAGGAACTTTCTTTTCAGACTATACAGAGTTTAGCATCGTTATAAGAGATATGGATTACCTACTGGCATATTTCTTTAAACTCACTGCATTCTTTTCTTTTTGTATGTTTTTAGGTGTGTTGGTTAAACGTTCTGCTTTTGCATTAGGGTTTCTTTTTGTGTGGTGGATAGCAGAAAGTATTATCTATGCTTTATTGAAATTTCAGGTTTTTAAAGGTTCAAACACAGCAGAGTCTATAGTTCAGTTTTTTCCTTTAGAGGCAATGTCTAATCTAATAAAAGAGCCATTCTCGAGACTAGGAGCAGTTCAATCTGCAGCCAACCAGTTAGGAGAAGCGTTTACCAAAGATTATGATATTCACTGGTATCAAATTATTATAGTATCTGTTTGGATATTCTTATTTGTATGGATGTCTTTAGGATTACTTAAAAAGCGAGACCTATAAACGTAATTATTTGATATATTTGGAAACTTGCTATGAAAAAATATATCTTAATTTTATGCTCCTTATTTTTAGGGGTAACTCTTCATGCCCAAGGTGAGGCAAATAACTGGTACTTTGGTGGTAATGCTGGAGTTACATTTAATACTACACCACCAAGTGCACTAACAGATGGAAGATTGGTAACCACCGAAGGGTGCTCAACCATATCAGATGTTAATGGAAATCTTCAATTTTATTCTGATGGGCGTTCTGTATGGAACAGAAACCACCAAAAGATGTCTAATGGAGACTACAACACTGGACAAGGTTTATTAGGAGATCCTTCTAGTACCTCGAGTGCCTTAATAGTACCGCATCCAGGTTTAGATGGTATTTATTACATTTTTGCTGTAGATGAGCCTCATCACGACAACGCAGCTGCATTTCCAGGACAAGGTCCAGCACTCCAAAATGGTAACCCTACTGGAGACGGAAACTATACAGATGTAAATGATGGTGTTCCAAATATAGATGATGGGTTTAATAATGGATTTACATATTCTGTAGTAGATATGTCTTTAAATAATGGATTGGGAGATGTTGTAGCTTCAGAAAAAAATATTCAGTTAGAAACCTTCAATCCAAATTTTAATAATCAAGCCAAATTTAAATGTTCAGAAAAAGTCACTGCAGTAAGAGGTGCAGTTTGTGGTGAGGTTTGGGTAATTACACATTTTATAAATAAGTTTTACGCTTTTAAGGTAGACTCAAGTGGTCTGGATACTACTCCAGTAATTTCAGAAGTAGGTCCAGCTGTTACAACATCAAATTACAGAAGAGCAGCTTTGGGGTATATGAAAGCTTCTCCAGATGGAAACCGTATAGCAGTTGCACATAATACATTTACTTATTTTCCTCCAAATGTTTCAGATGAAGGTGATGGTGGTGTGTATTTATATGATTTTGATAGAAATACAGGTGTAGTTTCTAATAATCAGGAGTTATATCAAGGTGCTTCAGCATATGGTGTTGAGTTTTCAGCAAACTCAGAACGACTTTTTGCCTCAATGAGCTCACCAGAATTATTTTCAACCTTACACCAATGGGATTTATCAGCGGCTAATATTCCGAATTCAAGAGTTGAGTTGTTTGGACCTTCTGGTGGTGGTTCTTTGTTTTCTATGCAATTAGCGCCAAACGGGAAAATTTATGTGTCTTCATTCGGCTCAAACAATTTAATGGTAATTAATAACCCTGAAGAATTAGGGAACGATGTAAATTTTGCAACAGATGTGTCTGGTGGCGCAATTAACCTTCAAGGTGGTGAAGCTAGGCTAGGACTGCCTCCGTTTATACAGTCTTTTTTAACGAGCAAAGTAAATATAATTAACAACACAGCCTCAACAGATGATACTGAGGAGCATTTAGAGTTATGTGAAAGTGATAACTACACACTTGTAACAGAAAATATTCCTGGTGTTAATTATGTCTGGTATAAAGACGATGTTTTAATTGCTGGAGAAACAGATAATACTTTACAAATTTCCAGACCAAATAATGGCGAAACCTTACCTTATACAGAAAATTACAGATTAGAGATAGACTTAAATAATGGAGATTGCCCATTGTTTGGTGTTGCAGAAGTTACCTATTATGAAACTCCTGAAGCTACTATGCCTATGGATATAAGTTTGTGTGATGAGGATAATGATGGCCAGGAACAATATAATTTAGGTGCTCAAAATGCAGAGATTTTAACGGGACAAACAAATCCTAACTTCTTGGTGACTTATCACAGTAATCAAGCAGATGCAGAAAATGGTTTAAACCCTATTAATATAAATTATACAGTATCAGAAACCTTACAAACTATTTATGCAAGAGTAGAAAACACTAATAACAGAAACTGTTTTGATACTACAAGTTTTGAAATTGAACTATTCTCAATTTCTCAGTTTGGAGATGACGAAGAGATAATCTATTGTTTAGAAGATTTACCAGAAACAGTGCAACTTAACTCAGGTATACCAGTTTCCGAGATACAAGATTATTCATTTGTATGGCAGCCAAGTAATGAAACAACACCTTCTATTTCTACAACAGAGTTGGTAACTCATACAGTTACAATTACTAACACGATTACTGGATGTAGTTATGAAAAATCATTTACTATTACCGCTTCAAACCAAGCGCAAAACATCACGTTCGAGATTTCAGATTTTAGTGAGCAAAATACAATTATGGTCAACTTGGGAACAGAAAGTATAGGAGACTATGAGTTTGCACTAAACTCTGAAAGTGGTCCATTTCAAGATGACCCAACATTTACAAATGTGCCACCAGGTTTTTATGACATCTTTGTGAGAGATAAAAATGGTTGTGGTGTTAGCGCTCGGTTAGATATAGGAGTACTAGGTTTTATGACATTCTTTACGCCTAATGCAGATGGTTTTAATGATGTGTGGAGACTAGTAGGTGTGTCAAGACAACGCGAAGCCAATGCCAGAGTAAATATTTTTGATCGCTACGGTAAATTGCTAAAATCTTTTGCTGCAGGAACAGGTTCCTGGAACGGTAATTTTAATGGTAATCCTATGCCATCCGGAGATTATTGGTTTCAAATTATTTTAGAAGATGGCACGCAATACAGATCTAATTTTACTCTAAAACGTTAACTTTATAGACCAATTTGGTCTATGAGGTACATCTTAACTTTCTTAGTATTAGTTTCTTTAATGTCCAATGCGCAAGATATATCCTTGTTGCAGCAACTTAATGGGCGTTATGACTATTTAGCTATAGGAAATACCATGAACCAATTTGAAAATGGAGCTAATGGTGTTTGTGTTATTAATACAGAATCTTCTGCAACTCTAACAATAAATGATTCTTCTCAAATAATAGCGGCGTACTTATATTGGGCTGGTTCTGGTAGTGGTGATTTTAATGTAATGCTTAACGATATTGAGATAACTGCAGAGCGTACGTTTAGTGATTCCCTAGATGCTACTCGGGAGTTTTTTGCTGCATTTGCAGATGTATCAGGTCAAATAATTAATACAGGAACAGGAAACTATACATTAAGTCAATTAGATCTTACTGATGCTATAGGACCATACTGTTCCTCAGGAACAAATTTTGCAGGTTGGGCAATAGTTGTAGTGTATGAAAATGATGTATTGCCATTAAATCAAGTAAATATCTATGACGGATTACAAAGTGTCCCAGACGAGCTCACCATAACACTTAATAATTTAAATGTTTTAGATAACGAAGGTGCAAAAATAGGTTTTGTAGCTTGGGAAGGTGACTCGGCTTTAGCGGTAAATGAATCTTTAAGGATAAATGGAAATGTAATAGGTAATCCACCACTAAACCCTAGTACAAATGCTTTTAATGGCACTAATAGTTTTACGGGAAACCAAGATCTATATAATATGGATATAGATGTATATGACCTGCAGAACAATATAGAAATAGGGGATCAAAGTGCTGAGATTTCTCTTACTAGTGGTCAAGATTTTGTGATGATTAATAATGTTATTACAGTATTAAACAGTCAACTGCCAGAAGCTACAATAGCAATAAATGCTATTAGTCGAGACTGTTTTTCTAGAGTTGTGAATCTTAATTACACGGTTTTTAACAGCAATAGTACAGATGTTCTGCCTGCCTTCACGCCAATTGCTTTTTATATAGAAGATGAGTTGGTGGCAACATCTGAAACCCAAAATAACATTCCTATTGGTGGTAGTGAAACATATTCAATTTCTGTTATGATTCCTGAAAATAGCCCAAACACTGCTACTGTAATTGCATCTGTTGATGATAATGGTTTTGGTGAAGGTACAGTTACAGAAAGTAATGAGCTAAATAATATAGATGAAGCACCTTATGAGTTATTGCTACCTGCAATAGTTACAGAAGCATTAGATGTAGAGTTATGTGATTCAGGACAAACTGTGTTTTTAGATATTACACAACAAGAAATAGATGTGATAGGAAATCAAAGCAATGTTGAGGTAGCTTATTATTTAACTTTAGAAGATGCTGAAGCTTCTACTAATGCTATTTTAAACCCTTCAGATCTCGAAATAACAGAATCTTTGCAAACCATTTTCTATAGTGTTTTTTCAATTAGTGACCCAACGTGTGCCGTTACTTCAAGCTTTCAAGTGTCTGTTGTGGAGCCACCAGTACCTGTTGCAATACAAGATGTAACAAGTTGTGATTTTGAGAATGTTAATAGTGTGGCTTTTAATTTTAGTGTAATTCAAATGCAAATAGAGAATGATAATCCCAATGCAGTTGTGTCTTTTTATACTTCACTAGAAGACGCAGAACAGGCAGAAAATGCTATAGGTCTTAATCCAACGTTTCAAACAGAAACATTGCCACGTACAGTATATGTTAACATTAGTAATCCTAGTTTTGAGAATTGCTCTGTTATTGAAACTTTTAGGGTTACTACAGAAAACTGCGATATAGAAGTGCCTACAGGATTTTCTCCAAATGGAGACCAAACCAATGATACGTTTACGATAGCCGGATTAGACAATTTCTACGAAAACTATGAGCTAAGAATTTATAACCGTTGGGGAACGTTGGTGTATATAGGAAATAAAAACACAGCAGATTGGGACGGTTTTAGCAATCAGCCATCAATAGGCAAAAAGAGCTTACCAGTTGGCACCTATTTTTATTGGCTACAATTAGACCCAGAAAAAACAGATATTAAAGTTGGTTGGGTGTATTTAACCCGATGATTAATGATTATAATCTCCTGTTAAATTGCATAGAATCTACGTTCTAGGTTGTATTTTTGCAAAAAAAAATTGAAAGTGCCCAATAAATTATTTCTTTTTATTTGTGCCATGTGGTGTCTAGGTTATGCCAATGCGCAAAATATTAGTGTAGATGCTCAGTCTTTTACATCGCAACAGTTAATTGAAGATGTGTTGGTAGGTATGGGTTGTGTGGAAAATGTTCAGGTAACCAATACGGTAAGTGGTCAATTTTCACAAGATTTAAGCTACGGTTATTTTCAAAATAATGGTGGCAGTTTTCCTTTTGAGGAAGGTGTAGTTTTAAGTACAGGCAGGTTAAATAATGTGCCAGGTCCAAATACCACATTAAGCGATGATGACGCAAACGGCTGGAATGGTGATCAAGACCTAGAAGATGCCCTTAACATTAACAATACAATTAATGCCACTGTAATAGAGTTTGACTTTACGCCATTGTCAAGTAGCTTAAGCTTTAGGTATATTTTTGCTTCAGAAGAATACAGAGCAAACAATTCATCAACATGTAATTTTTCAGATGCTTTCGGATTCTTAATAAGACCTGTTGGCGGTCAATATGAAAACATTGCGTTAATTCCTGGAACAAACACACCTGTCCTAGTGACTACTGTAAGACCAGAGATTATAGAAAATGGAGAACAAGCCTGTCCTGCAATTAATGAACAGTTTTTTGGAAGTTTTAATGGCAACAATGCGCCTATAAATTTTAATGGACAAACAGCTGTACTTACTGCAGAAACAGATGTTGTGCCAAATACACAATACCACATAAAATTAGTAATTGCAGACGAAGGTAACTTTAGGTTTGATTCTGCTGTATTTCTTGAAGCTAACAGCTTTGGGTTAAACGTAAATTTAGGACCAGACTTGTTAATTTCTAACAATATGGCATTGTGTACAGATGAAGAAACAACTTTAACTGCTATTGAGGCGCCACCAGGAGAAACTTATACATACAGATGGTTTCAGGATAATATATTACAACCAGAAGTCTCTAATGAATTTTTGGTATCGCAACCTGGTACCTATCGTGTTGAGGTTAGTATTGGTAATGGGTGTTCACAAGAAGACGAAATTATAGTTGAGTATGATACGCCTCCAAACGTTGAAAATGCTACACTTACAGAGTGTGATGTTAATGCAAATGGTATTGCTGTATACAGTTTGTTTAGCTCAGAGCCACAAGTTATAAATGGAGATAATAGCCTTCAAATCACAATGTTTTTTCCAACATTGGAAACTGCAGAAATGAATAGTGATCAAATTACAAATCCGTCACAATACGAAAACTCTACACCAAACGAAATTGTATATGCTCGTGTAAGAAATCAATCTGGTTGTGTGTCTATTGCAGAAGTATTACTAACCACAACACCAGCAACAACAGTGCCGCCACAAGACTATGAAATATGTGGAGAAAACGGTTTTTCTGAGTTTCAGATATCCGAGATAGACGCGTTGTTTGATGCCGAAACAATGCCAAACTCTACCTATAGTTATTTTAGGACGACAGATGATGCTGCAAGTGGTACAAACGAGATAACTACGACAACATTTATAAATGAAACTGTAAACCAGCAAACTTTAATTGTTGTAATAGAAAATGCAAGTGAGTGTTACGAAAATTCACAAGTCACCTTATTCTCAAGAGATACACCTATCTTAATGGATGATGAAATTTTGCCGTTATGTGCAGACGGTCAAACACCAAGTGTAATGTTAGATGCTGGAGTTGTACAGGCAAATGCAAACGCAACATACCAATGGTCTAACGGTGCTACAACACCAACGATATCTGTAACAAATGCTGGAGATTATACTGTTACGGTAACAAATACATATGCTAGTGGATTAAGTTGTGCTGCAACGCGTACAATATCAGTTGTAGAAGGTTCTACTGCACAAATCTCAATTTCTTTAAGTGGAGGTTTCCCAAATCAAACGGTGACGGTTAACGCACAAGGGCAAGGAAATTATACCTATGCATTGGATAATAGTAGTGGACCGTATCAGGAATCTAATGTTTTTGAAAATGTTGAACCTGGACAACATACCGTATTTGTGAGAAGTGAGTTTTGTGGAACCACACCGTTTACTTTTGGAGTGCTTAATTTTCCAAAATTCTTCTCGCCAAATGGTGATGGTTTTAACGATGTATGGAGTGTGCTAAATGCAGATAGAAATAATCCAGTAGTGAAGCATATCTATATTTTTGATAGATATGGTAAATTGTTAACTACCCTAAACTCTGCAGCATCTGCTTGGGACGGTACGTTTAATGGCAAGGCTTTGCCTGCTTCAGATTACTGGTTTTTAGCAGAATTTATAGATGGCTTCCAATACCGCAGTCATTTTAGCTTGATTAGATAATCTTTTCTGTAATTTTAAGATATGAAGTTTACAATAGAATCTGAGTACAAGCCAACAGGAGATCAACCTGGTGCAATAAAACAATTAGTGTCTAATATTGAAGAAAATGAACAATATTCTACATTGCTTGGTGTAACAGGTTCGGGTAAAACATTTACGGTTGCAAATGTTATTAAGGAAGTGCAACGCCCAACATTAGTATTGGCGCACAATAAGACATTGGCAGCACAATTATATTCAGAGTTTAAAAGCTTTTTTCCGCATAATGCAATTGAGTACTTTGTTTCGTATTATGATTACTACCAACCAGAAGCTTTTATACCAACATCTGGAACGTATATAGAAAAAGACCTTTCAATTAATGAAGAAATTGAAAAGTTAAGACTAAGTACAACCTCTTCATTATTATCTGGTAGGAGAGATGTGCTTGTGGTAGCTTCAGTTTCTTGTCTATATGGTATTGGTAATCCGGTTGAGTTTCAGAAAAATGTTATTTCTATTAAAAGGGATCAGCAAATTTCTAGAACAGAATTGCTCAAGAAGTTAGTACAAAGTCTTTATAGTAGAACAACTGGAGAATTTAATCACGGTAACTTCAGAATTAAAGGAGACACATTAGATGTTTATCCAAGTTACGCAGATGATGCGTTTCGAATACATTTCTTTGGAGATGAAATAGAAGATATTGAGCAGTTTGATGTGCAGACAAATACTGTTATAGAAAAGTATGAACGCTTAAATATATATCCTGCCAATATGTTTGTGACCTCGCCAGATGTGTTACATAAAGCAATAGACAACATAGCGTTAGACTTAGGAAAACAAACCGAATATTTTAAAGACATAGGGAAACACCTAGAGGCAAAACGTCTTGAGGAACGTACTAATTTTGATCTTGAAATGATTAAGGAATTAGGCTACTGCTCTGGTATAGAAAATTATTCGAGATATTTAGATGGCAGAGAACCCGGAACACGACCATTCTGTTTGTTAGATTATTTTCCGGAAGATTATTTAATGGTTGTAGATGAAAGTCACGTTACTATTCCGCAAGTACATGCAATGTATGGAGGTGACCGTAGCCGAAAGGAAAACCTAGTAGATTATGGTTTTAGGTTGCCTGCTGCTTTGGATAACAGACCTTTAAAATTTGAAGAGTTTGAGGCATTACAAAATCAGGTAATATATGTGAGTGCTACGCCAGCAGATTATGAACTACAGAAAACAGATGGTGTTTATGTTGAGCAAGTTATTAGGCCAACAGGATTATTAGATCCAATTATTGAAGTGCGCCCAAGCTTAAATCAAATAGATGATTTAATAGAGGAGATTCAAACTCGTGTAGATAAAGATCAGCGTACATTGGTAACCACGCTTACTAAGCGTATGGCAGAAGAGTTAGTAAAATATTTAACTCGAATAGATATACGCTGCAGGTATATACATAGTGATGTAGATACCTTGGAGCGAGTAGAAATAATGCAGGATTTACGAAAGGGTATTTTTGATGTTCTTGTAGGTGTTAATCTTCTTAGAGAAGGATTAGACTTGCCAGAAGTATCTTTAGTAGCAATTTTAGATGCAGACAAAGAAGGGTTTTTGCGTAGCAACAGATCGCTTACCCAAACTATTGGTCGTGCTGCAAGACACTTAGAAGGTAAAGCTATTATGTATGCAGATAAGATTACAGACAGTATGCAAAAAACAATAGATGAAACCGAATACCGCAGAACCAAACAAATAAACTACAACACCAAGCACAACATTACACCAACTGCTCTTAAAAAAGGTATAGATAGTGCATTGGCAGGCAAAAAAGTAGAACCTTATAAATTTGAAAAAGCACCGACTTTAAAAGCTGCGGAAGAAGAAGTGGCTTACTTTACAGAAGATCAGCTAGACAAGCGCATAAGAGAGGTTAGGAAAGCAATGGAAAAAGCTGCTAAAGAATTAGATTTTATTGAAGCCGCTAGGTTTAGAGATGAAATTAAAATGCTACAGCAGAAAAAAGAGAATCAAAAAGTTTAGGTTTGTACCTTACTCATTAAAACATACAACTTGTCATTTAAAAAATTAGAACCTTCAATTAAGCAAGTCCTTACAGAAAAGGAATTTATAGCGCCTACAAAATTTCAGAAACAAGCTATTTCTAAAATTAAAAGTGGTGTAAATCTGTTTGGAATTGGTCCAGAAGGTTGCGGTAAAACCACTGCATTAATTATAGGAGTTATTCAAAAACTAAAATCAGCTTTTGAAGATGCGCCTAGAGCATTAATAATTGTGGAGAACAAAGAGAAAGCTTTAGAGCTAGAATCACAATTTCTTCCTTTTTTAAAACCAACAGATTTAAGATTGTATTTGGCTTATGATGAGCAGCGTTTTGATCATCAAAAAGATGAAATTTATGATGGTGTAGATATTGTTATTGCTACTCCAAAAAGACTTACAGAGCTTTTTCAGAGAACAGGAATAAATGTTACGCAATTGCAAATGTACATTATAGATGATGCTGAGTTCTTGACAAGAGGAACTCAATTGTCTTTGGTAAACCGCATACCAGAAAGTATTCCCAAATGTCAATATATTATGAGTTCAACTCTATTTCATGACAAGCTAGAGCGCTTGCAGGACTCATTTATGTTTGGAGCCCACTTGGTAACCGTTAAATAAAAAAAGAACGGCACCAAATTATTTGATGCCGTTCTCGTAACTAACTAAACCAATTCTTCCCGCGAGATGAAACGGCTCGCATAATTGGGAAGCTTTTCAACTTATGATATCTCTATCATACGTTTTGCCTGTACCTTAGACTCCTCTTTTTTAGGTAATGTAATCGTTAAAACGCCTTGCTCGTAAGTAGCAGAGATGTTTTGATTATTTATAGTCTCTGGTAGGCTAAATGCTCTTTTAAAACTGTTGTAGCTAAATTCTTTTCTGGTAAACTTGCCATCTTCACTAGTGTTGTCTTTAACTTCTTTGGCTTCAGAAGAAATGGTTAGAACATCATTATCTAACTCAATATTAAAATCTTCCTTAGTTTTTCCTGGCGCAGCAACTAATACAGAAAAATCGTCATCGCTCTCCATAATGTTTACTGCAGGAATGCTTACACCAATGTTATTTACATTGCTTGTGCCACCTAGCCAATCTGTTTTAAACATATCATCTATCATAGATGGTAACCAATTGTTGTCTACTGTTCTTTTTGTAAGTGTCATAATATATGTGTTTTAAAAATTTGTAATCTAAATTCAGTAGGTATATAGCAATATAGATACCAACTCAATTATTATGACATTACGGCAGTTTTGAACACAAACAAGGTGACATTTTGTCTAAAATTGTTGTAAAAAGGTTAATGTGTTTCGTTTTCTATGTATATAGTGAGACATTTAAAGAATGAAACAACTCTTTAACCGGCTAATTTCTTTCTTTAATACTATTGAAAGTAAGATTGCTTTTTATCCCACATTGTTAGCCTTCTTTGGTTTTAACTTTGCCTTCCTAATGTTATTCCTAGAAAAGAAAGGAATTTCAAGAACACTAATTGAGAAAATCCCACAGTTATTAGTTGAAGATGGAGATACCGCATTAACTATTATAAGTGCGTGTATTGGTGGATTAATTTCTATGATGGTGTTTAGCTTTTCAATGGTTATGCTTTTGCTTAGTCAGGCTTCTAGTAATTTTTCGCCACGTTTATTGCCAGGACTAATCTCAGATAAAGTTCATCAGATAATTTTAGGTATTTACTTGGCAACCATTCTGTATAGCATCTTTATTTTGTTTGCCATAGAGCCTTCTGGAGATAAATATGATTTGCCTGGAATAGCTATTTTGTTGTCCATCATATTTACTATTGTTTGTATCTGCGCATTTATCTTCTTTATTCACAATATCTCTCAAAGTATTCAAATAAATAATATACTTGAAAACATCTTCATCCTAGCTAAAGGCAGAATATTAAAACTGATTGATGCAGAACATGATAAAGGGGAACTACCAGATTTTGAAGACACAGAAGACTGGTATGAATATAATATTAAGGAAAGTGGTTATTTTCAAAACATAGCAATGAATAATCTACTAGATCACTGTGAAGAGAACGATAACCGGCTTCATATTCTTCCTGTTAAAGGTATTTTTGTGTTAAATAACATTCCAGCTTTTAAAAGTAAAAATGAACTTACCGATGAAGAGGCAGATGATATAAGAGCGAATTTTAATTTTTCTAGAGGAGAGTTAATTGCAGATAATTATGCCTTGGCGTTTAAACAAATTACAGAGATTATTGTAAAAGCAATGTCTCCTGGAATTAATGATCCTGGAACAGCACTTAATGCTATAGATTATCTTACTGAGTTGTTTGCATTACGTATGCGAAAGCGAGATGAAACAATAATAACAAAAGATGAAACACCACTCGTAAAGTTAAATACTATTGATTTAGAAGAGTTGTTGTATCAAGTTATGGCATCTATAAGAACGTATTGCAAACAAGATATTACTGTAGTGCAAAAGCTATTTTTAATGTTTGAGTATTTAAAAATTCAGCCAACACCACATAAGGATTATGATGAGATTATTAATAAAGAAGCTTTAACGCTATTGGAAGACTCCCAACGTGCTATTGTTAATGAACGAGATATTGCACATTTAAATAAACTTGCAGAAAAATTTAAATCATAAAAAAAGCCTCCAATTTTGGAGGCTTTTTGTTTTTTTAAAGAAAGACTATTCCTCTTCCTCGTTATCATAATAATCTGAGAAAATCTCAAGAAACGCACCTGGCGTATGTACTTTGTTTGGGTAATCTCCCATACTATCCATCACAAGTTCGATAGCAGATTCGTGGAAGCCCATTCTAAAACCAAAGTTTTTAGCTTTTTCAAGATCTTTAGTAGATGGTTCTTTGTCAATATCCATAGCTAATAAAAGTCTATGAAAATGTGTGATACGCTCTGTTGATACCTTACGGTGAGTAGGAGAGTTTGTACCTTCGTATATAACTTCTAATTCGTCTTTAGAGATTTCTAGTGCTTCTGCAACATCTTCAAAAAACGTAAAGTCTAAATCGTCTAATGCTTCTTTACTTTTTCTAAAGCGAATCATATCAGACAACAAAATTGTTTTTTCAGTTTTTGTGCTCATAGTCAGTTTGTAATTTTTAGTAAAATTAAACCTTTTTTAAATCATTAATAAATTGAAAGCCTAAAACTTATATTAAGATTTTAAACCTTTTTTAGTCTTTTAGGTATTTAAGACTTTGCAATCTTAGGAAGCTTAGTGGCTTTTAAAGACTCCATTAGGATATAACTCTGTACTCCAAATAATACAGTTGCTATAATTAAGTGTAATGGCTGAGTTCCAAATGGAAAATCTATATAATACATTGCAATTCCAGATATAATCTCAATCCCAATTAAAATCAATACCCAGTTTAGTTTTTGAAAACCATAACCTAGTTTTCTATTTTGCCACCATAACATACCATTTACAAGAACTACAAGAATAGAAAATGTACGATGTATATAAAAACTAACAGTAGGATCTTTTAGCCAAAGTCCCTTTGCTGTATAGCCAACTATGTCTATTTGATTGTCAACAAATTGTCTTACTTGTGTGCCAAGGATGATTTGGATTAAAGTGAATACAATACTAATAATTAGTAAATTTTGAAAAAATGGTCTTTTAAAATGAGCAATGCGTTTAGTGCTTGTAGCGTGTACCAGGTAATTAAGAACAGCAACAATTACTAATGCCATAACCATATGGATGGTAATTTTTACTGGAGCTAATAATGAGTAAACAACTTTTGCTCCTAAATAACCTTGTATGCACATTAGGATTAGTGATACTATGGTAACTATGGTAATGTGCTTTTCAGATTTCCAATACTTAAAGGATAAAGCAGTCATAATAAGCATTGCAAGACCTGCTAATGCACCTAAAAGTCGATTTACATACTCTATCCATGTGTGCCAAGGATTAAAAATAGCATAGTCATGACGATCGTAAGTAGACCAGTTCTCCTCGTTGTAAGTAGTTCCAGATGTGAAATCTGAGCTGGCAACCCTTAAGCTTTCATCGACAATTATAACCTGACCTTCTTCGTATAGTCTGTTTGGTTGAAACTGAAGTTCTGCCTCTTCAGTTGGTGGTATATAATACCCAAAGCATTTTGGCCAATCTGGGCAACCCATTCCGCTTCCAGTCATACGAACTACTGCTCCAGCAATAATTACAAGGTAAACAAGAATAAGTGATATTTTGAGAAATGTTCTGTACATAGCTACTAGTGTGCCTTAAGTCCTAAGCTTTCGCCTTTTTCAATCATATAAGCTTTAGCAGCTTCATATTCATTAGGAATTTTACCATCTAAAATGGCTTGCTTTATAGATTCCTTGATCTGTCCTATTTCGCGACCTGGCTTAATCTTAAAGGTTTCCATAATTTCTTCTCCAGAAACAGGAGGCTGAAAATTACGAATATGGTCACGTTCTTCTACTTCTTTTATTTTAGTTCGTACAACTTCAAAATTCCTATGATAACGCCTGTAGCGTTTAGGGTTTTTGGTTGTAATATCTGCTTCACATAATGTCATTAAATCTTCAATGTAGTCTCCAGCATCAAAAATTAAACGCCTAACAGCACTGTCTGTAACATGGTCTTCAGAAATTACTATAGGACGAGAGCTCATTAATACCATTTTCTGGACAAATTTCATTTTGTCATTTAATGGCATCTTTAAGCGCTTAAATAGCTTGTATACCATTTTACTGCCTACAAACTCGTGACCGTGAAATGTCCATCCAATTTTCTTATGAAATTTCTTTGTAGGTGCTTTTCCTATATCGTGCAATAAAGCAGCCCAACGTAACCAAAGGTTGTCGGTATGTTTAGCAATATTGTCTACAACTTCCAAGGTATGCCAAAAATTATCTTTATGGCGTTGGCCTTCTTTCTCATCTATACCTTGTAACGCTGTTAGCTCAGGAAGTATATGTGGTAGCAATTCTGTTTTTCTAAGAAGAGCAAAACCTTTAGAAGGTGTGGTGGATAATAATATTTTATTAATCTCAGTAACAACACGTTCTTTGGTAATTATTTTTATACGCTCATTATTTCTGGTAATTGCATTTAAAGAGTCTTCTTGAATGAAAAAGTCTAACTGTGAGGCAAACCTAATAGCTCGTAACATTCGTAAAGGATCGTCACTATATGTAATGTCTGGATTTAAAGGTGTCTTAATAACGCCATTAGCAAGATCTTCAATACCATTAAATGGGTCTAGAATGTCACCAAAGTTCTCTTTGTTTAAACTTAAGGCCAAGGCGTTTATGGTAAAATCTCTTCGGTTCTGGTCGTCTTCTAGAGTGCCAGGCTCAACACTTGGATTTCTACTATCTTCAGAATAACTTTCTTTCCTTGCGCCAACAAATTCAACTTCTATATCGCCAGTTTCTAACATAGCGGTACCGTAAGTTTTAAAGACTTTTACCTTAGGTTTGTTGGGTAGCAGGTTAGCTACTTTTTTAGCTAATGCTATGCCGTTACCAATGGTTACAACATCTATATCTTTTGCATTACCTCGTTTTAAAAGAAAATCTCTTACAAATCCTCCAATAACATAAGAGGAAAGCCCCAATTCTTCAGAAGCTGTTGCAATAGTTTTAAAAACGGGATGTGTTAAGGCGTCTTTATAATTTTTTTGAAGTGTATCAGGCATTAAGTCAAGCTATTCATATAGCAATTTGAAAAGCTTATTTACGTAAAACTTTTACCATACCATCACTACCAAGCTTAATGATAGCAGAAGGTTTCGCCATATTTTTATTCTGATGCAAATTTACGACATAGTCAACGCCTTTTAAAATTTCATCGCTTATCTCTTTAAAGTTTTTTGGAGATGGTTTGCCGCTAATATTTGCAGAAGTAGATACTAGTGGGCGTTTAAATTTCTTAACCAAATCATTACAAAACTTATCTTTTGCAACTCTTACTGCTAAACTTTCATCTTCTCCCACAACATTTTCTGCAACTAATTTAGCTTTGTCATAAATTATGGTAGTCGGCTTTTGAGCATATTTTAAAATGTCATAAGCCACTTCTGGAATATTCTCAATATACTGGTTAAGCATTTTATAGTCATGAACCAGACATACTAAAGCCTTGCTTTCTGCGCGCTTTTTTAGTTCAAACACTTTTTGAACAGCATCGTAGTTAGTAGCATCGCAACCAATTCCCCAAATAGTATCTGTAGGATAAAGTATAAGTCCTCCTTTTTTTAATACGTTAAGGCATTTATTTAGTTCTTCTTTCATAGTTGGGCCTTTAGGCTTTAAATTGACGGTTGTTATATTGTAATAAAAATTCTGTAGCTTCTCTAATTGCACCGTTTCCAGAATCTTTAGAAAGGACAACATCTACCAAAGGTAATACTTGGTTTGTTGCATTTTTAGGTGCAAAAGACCAACCTACAGAACATAGGTTTGCTAGATCGTTTACATCATCTCCTACATAGGCTATCTCAGATCTGCTTATTTGTTGTGTTTGTATAAAATTTTCTAATAAAGAGTATTTGTCTTTTGCACCTAAAAAGAGATGTTTAAGTTTTAATTTTTCCATACGCTTTCTTACAAGTTTAGAGTCTTCGCTAGTCATAATGACAACTTGAATATTGTGTTCTCTCATTATCTCTAATCCCATACCATCTCGCATATCAAAACGTTTTGCCATTTCTCCATTTTCATCATAGTAAACACCGCCATCTGTAAAAACACCATCTACATCTAATACAAGGTATTTAATCTTTTTATTTTCTTTATTAGAGATTAATAAATTAGCAAGACTAAGCTCTGCCAATTGCCAATCATTAAAGTTAGAAAGTGTAGCTGTTGCGTGTTTAGGCATTTCTACTGTAGCAACAGTACCTGTTAAAAGAGATTTGTTGTTTTTCAGGTTGTTTACAGTAGTTGAGAATACACCCGAGTTTTCAATTTGAAAGCCTTCATTGTCATTTATAGCTTCTCCATTAGAGTTCCATATTGAGTTTAAAGTATTAGCAACGGTTACTGCAGAAGAATTCCCGTCTACAATGGCTTCTAAACATTTATTAATGTCCTTAGATCTTGTAAATGGGTTAGTGGCAAGTAAAAGGCTTAAACTATCAAACTGCTCAGAAGTATTTTCAAGAAACTCTATTGCAGCATTTTCTAATGAACCTTCTTCACTGGCTTTACTTCTGTTTATAACTTTTACTTTATCTGTCCATTGGTAGTGAGTTGCTATAAAATTTGTAATCCACTCATCATTTGTGGCTACAACAACAAGGTCTAATTTGGAGTAAATAGCTTCAGTAAGAATCCAGCAGAAAAGTGGTCTGCCCAACATTTTCTTTCTGTTCTTATTTGGAATGGTAGCCGAATGCGTTTTTAACGGTATTAACCCAACATGTCGCATAGTATAGTAGTTTGTGTGGTCAAATTTAAGGATTTAATTAAGATTGAAAGCCTTAAGTATGATGTAGCTGAATTTTATACTATTTAAATCTTAGGAAACAGTTTCTCATATTATTTTCTATGCAGACTAAAGTTGTATTTTTGTGTCGTGAAAACAGTAGTTTCAGAAGCATATCAATCTAAGAAAGCAACCTTGCTTAACTTCATTACTAATTTTAAGTCTCAAGGGCATAAAATTTATGGAGGTGATCGTAACACGCTTAAAACTTTCGACTTAGAAGGTGAAAAGGTAACGGTAAAGGCCTTTAAAACGCCAAACGTTGTTAATCGTATAGTTTATAACTACTTCAGAAAAAATAAGGCACAACGTTCTTTTGAACATGCCCATATTTTATTGTCTTTAAATATTGGGACACCATTTCCTGTTGCTTATATGCAGAATAGCAATGCTTTATCTTTTTTAGATAGCTATTATATATGCAAACATATTAACTATGATCTTACCTATAGGGAGCTAGTTGAGCAGCCAGATTTTCCTCAACACGAAGCTATACTTAGAGCATTTACTGCATTTACGTTTAAACTGCATGAGTCAGGTGTGTTTTTTAAAGATCACTCTCCAGGAAATACATTAATCACAATAAATAATGGCGATTACAAATTCTATTTGGTAGATCTTAATAGAATGACTTTTGGTAAGCTAAGTTTTCAAGATCGTATGGAAAACATGAAACGTCTTACACCAAAAAAAGAAATGGTTGCCATTATGGCTAATGAGTATGCTAAGCTTTCGGGAGAATTAGAAGGCCGAATATTTAAGACGCTTTGGGAGTTAACTAGTGATTTTCAAATGAAGTTTTATAGAAAAAGACGTTTAAAGAAGCGTTTCTTATTCTGGCAAAATAGAGAGTAAACTATTGTTTTAAATTGATGAGTTCCCTCAATTTAATGTACTTAAGGAATGTGATGTTTGCTGTTTGTACAGCGATTACAAAACCGTTAAAGCCATCTAGAATTCCGAGTCTAATTATATAGGCATTAAAAAACGCCCAAGTAGGCTTAAGTATAATTTTCCACAACGGTGCTTTTTTTCCTAATTCGAAGTATGAAGATGCAGAAATTGTAGAAAATTTCTCTGTACTTAGATTAAATTCGGAGTAGGTTTTATAGTTCCAATGTAATATGTCTCCATCTAAACTTCCTGAGCTACAATTATCAGAAAGTTTATAAGAATCGTGAGGATTTATACCTTGCCAAGAACCTTTAGTTTTGTCAAAAACCCTTAGTTTCTTATCTGGGTACCAGCCAGAATGATTAATCCATTGCCCGCAAAAATTGTTGTAACGCTTAATGTAATAACCATCTTTCTGCCAGTTAGATTTTAATTTTAATATTGATTTTTGAAGAGTATCAGACAATGCCTCATCACCATCTAAAGACACCACATAGTTTGAAGAGGTTTTAGTAAGCGCAAAATTCTTTTGTTGTATGTATCCTAAAAACTCTTGCTCAATAAAGGTAACATTGTAGTTTAAACAAATCTCTTTAGTATTATCTGTTGAGAATGAATCTACAACCACAATTTCATCAACTACAGGAATAAGAGATTTTAAGCAACGCTCAATATTAAGCGCCTCGTTAAATGTAATTATGACTGCAGAAAGTTTAATCATCAAGACTGTTGAAGTTGTAAGTTATTTAGCATCAAAATTTAAAAATGGATTAACATTTCCCTGAAGCTCTCTATGTAAAAATAGTTATTTTTGAATGATGACAATACCCAAGCTTTCAGTAATCATAAGTACCTATAATAAGCCAAAAGATCTTTCTTTAGTGCTACACGGTTATTTAGAACAAACTGAAAAAGATTTTGAAATCATAATAGCAGATGATGGCTCCACAGAAGAGACACAGCAAATGCTAGCTAAATTTTCTGAAAAGCATAATATTAAGATTTATCACGTTTGGCATAAGGACCAAGGATTTCAGAAAACTAAAATTTTAAATAAAGCTATACTGCAGTCAAACTCAAACTATCTGCTATTTACAGATGGTGATTGTTTACCTAGAAAAGACCTTGTTAAAAAACATATTGAGTTAAGAAGAGATAAGCACTTTTTATCTGGAAGTTATTATAAGCTTAATGAACAAGTCTCAGAAACTATTACAATTCCTATAATAAAAGAACAGTCTTGTTTTAATGCAAAATGGTTAAAAAGTAAAGGGCAAGATGTGACCTTTAAAATAAATAAACTTACGTCATTTGGATTTAAGGAATGGTTTTTAAATACCTTCACTACTACAAAAGCAACTTGGGATGGCTGTAATGTTTCTGGTTGGAAAAAAGATATTTTAGCGGTTAATGGTTTTGATGAGCGTATGCAATATGGTGGTGAAGATAGAGAGTTGGGTGAGCGATTGGTAAATTATGGAGTGCAACCAATACAGGCTAGATATAGCCTTGTTTGCGTTCATCTTCATCACGATCGTCCCTATAAGAATGATGAAGCTTTTAAAGCAAATTTGCTAATACGAAGCCAGACCAAAAAACAACGAATTATTAAAACCAAATACGGTATAAACAGTTAGCACAACAGATTAAAACTTTATGAAGAAACATCCTTACAGTGCTACGATTTTAATTAATGCTCACCACGATATGTCCTGGTTGGAAAAAACATTGTGGAGTTATAGCTGCCAAACTTATAAAGATTTTGAAATAATTATAGCGAACTCTTTTAGTCTTTCTTCTGAAATTGAAAATCTTATCTTTCAGTTTAAAAAGGAAAGTGATATTGCTTTAAAACAGATAGTGCCATCAAAAAAACTTTTGGCTTCTCAGGTTTTAAATGCAGCTATTGTAAATAGTCAATCTAACTATATCATTATGGTTGAGGGTTATTGTGTGGCAAAATCAGATTTTGTTGAGCAGCATATGGCGCTAAGAAAAGAAGGTTATTTTCTTTCTGGAGGAACGTTTAAATTACCTAAAAATATTTCAGCAGAAATTACCAAAGAAGATATACTAACTCAAAATTGTTTTGATAAAAAGTGGTTGAGAACTAAAGGCTTAAAGCGATTTTTTAAGACACAAAAACTTACTGCTAGAGGAATTCAGGCTAAGATATTAAACAAAGTAGTTCCTACAAACGCTACTTGGAATGTACATAATTCTAGCGGATGGAAAAAAGACCTATTAGCAATTAACGGCGTAGATGAACGTATGGTTAATGGTGATCAAGGAAGGGAAATGGGTGAGCGTTTAATTAATAATGGTATTAAATCTAAACAAATTAGGTATTCCGCTACGTGTTTAAAACTATCTCCTATAAACTCTAAAGTAACACAAGATGCTTTCGATTTAAATATGAAAATACGTATTGAGACTAAAAAAAATAATAAAACAAAGACAGATTTCGGAATTAAATAAAATACAAAACCTTTTAGCTATTTAAGGTTGTCGAGAAATGAATTGAGTTTAGGTGAAATTAAATCTGGTGTAAATTTCTTGTATAATTCTGCTTGTCTTTTATGAAAAGCCTTCCTTTTATAATCTGTAAATAATTCTGGGAAGAATTGTTTTAAGTGTATGGCTTTATTAGTAGTGTGTTCTTTCTCTATTGCCCAAGTCTCTGTACGAACCCAAGGAGAAAATATTGCAAATGTAGGCACGTTTACTGCCTTGGCCATATTTACTGCGCCACCTTCATTCCCAATAAGTGCTGTGCAAAAAGAAGTAAGAATTATAAACTCTCTTAAGCTGTTGCCATACAAATCAAAAAATATTTGTTGTTGTGTTTCTGGCTTACACTTGTCGTAAATAGCATTCGCACTTTCTAGCTGACTAGGAATATAGTTAAACAGTAATTGTGCGTGTGGTGTGTGTTTTACAATTGTATCTGTTAGCTCTGCAAAATAGTGTAAAGGATAAGTTTTATCTTCAGAACTACCTAATACGTTAAGCATAAAGATAGGTTTGTTAAAGTCTAAATCTGAAGCTTCCATTTTCTTTCGCACGGCTTGCTTTTCCTCTTCTGTTATATAGATCTTAGGGGTTATTGAGTAATCAATCTGTTCAGCAAAAGAGCTAATAAGCTGAAACCTATTTTCTATAGCCAGTGCAACACCATTTTTACTTTTAGGTATAGGCGAATAGGCTAGATTATAGGTTAACCAAGAATACCATTTTTTGTACCCAATTCTTTTTTTAGCGCCTATTTTTAAAGATAAGAGTCCTGTTGCAACCTTAGAATAAGAGTCAACAATAATGTCGTAACCTTCAGTTTTTAAAATTTTGGTAATAGATGAGTCTTTATCATTATCTATAATAAAGACTCTATCTATAAAAGGATTGTTTTTTATTACTGGAGTTGTATGTTTCATCACTAAGTAATGAAGTTGTGCTTTAGGAAACTCTTTTTTGAGAGCTTCAAAAAGAATAGATGTTGTTAAAACATCTCCAATCATTTTCTTTTGGATGATTAAAACTTTCATAATCTGGTTGTGCTCTAAACAGCTACATTATATTCACGTAGAGCATCGTTTAAAGATGTCTTTTTGTTAGTGCTCTCTTTTCTTGTTCCAATAATTAATGCGCAAGGAACCTGAAACTCTCCTGCTGGAAATTTTTTGGTATAACTTCCAGGAATCACTACAGATCTTGCAGGTACTAAACCCTTAGTTTCTTTAGGAGTATCTCCGGTAACATCGATAATTTTAGTAGATGCTGTTAATACTACGTTTGCACCAAGGACAGCTTCTTTTTCTACTCTAACACCTTCAACTACAATACAACGAGACCCTATAAATGCGTTATCTTCAATAATTACTGGAGCGGCTTGTAGTGGCTCTAAAACACCGCCAATACCAACGCCACCGCTAAGGTGTACATTTTTACCAATTTGAGCACAGCTTCCTACTGTTGCCCAAGTATCTACCATTGTGCCTTCATCTACATAAGCTCCGATATTTACATAGCTAGGCATCATAACAACGCCTTTAGATATGTATGCACCATGTCTTGCTACAGCGTGAGGTACAACTCTAATTCCTTTTTCTTTATACCCTTTTTTTAGTGGAATTTTATCGTGGTATTCAAATATACCAGCTTCCATAGTTTCCATTTTCTGAATAGGAAAATAAAGCACAACAGCTTTCTTTACCCATTCATTTACTTGCCAGCCATTTTCTGTTGGCTCTGCACAGCGAAGTTCTCCTAAATCTAATTTGTTTACCACAGTTCTTATAGCGTCCTGTGTTTCTGTAGTGGTCAAGGCATCTCTGTTATCCCAAGCGTGCTCTATTATTTGCTGAAGATTGGTCATAAGTAGTCTATTTTTAAACAAAGATAGGAAGCAATATCTAAAGATTGCAACCCTTATCAATAAACCTTACATTTGCCGAAATTATAGTAATGGCGCGCATTTTAGCAATAGACTATGGAGCTAAACGTACAGGAATAGCGGTTACAGACGAGCTTAAGCTAATAGCCTCTGGACTTACAACTGTAAGAACACACGACCTCGAGAGTTTTTTAAAAGACTATTTTGAAAAAGAAAAGGTAGAGCTTGTACTTATTGGAGAGCCTAAACAAGTAGATGGTACTCATTCTGAAAACGAGGAACGTATCATTCATTTTATAAACAGGTTTAAAAAAGTTTTCCCTACAATGCAGTTTGAGCGAGTAGATGAAAGATTTACTTCAAAAATGGCGTTCCAGACTATGATTGATAGTGGCTTGAAAAAAAAGCAACGACAAAATAAAGCACTTGTAGACGAAATTAGTGCTACCATTATTTTACAAACCTATCTTTACAGATAATAGAAGTTGTAAAGCAAGAATTTAAATGTTATGATTTTACCTATAGTAGCTTACGGAAATCCGGTTTTAAAGAAAAAGGCTAAGGACATTACAAAAGACTACCCAAAGCTTGATGAACTTATTGAGAATATGTGGGAAACTATGTATGGTGCACACGGCGTTGGCTTGGCTGCTCCTCAAGTGGGATTGCCTATACGTTTATTTGTAATAGATCCTTCTCCCTTTGCAGATGATGAAGAGTTAACTGAAGAAGAACGAAAACAATTAACCGGTTTAAAAAAGCTATTTATTAATCCTGTTATTACTGAAGAAACTGGAGATGAATGGGCCTTTAGTGAAGGTTGTTTAAGTATTCCAGATGTTAGGGAAGATGTGTTTAGACAACCAGATATTACAATTGAGTATGTAGATGAAAACTTTAAGGCACATACAGAAACGTATACAGGAATTGCAGCAAGAGTTATTCAACACGAATATGATCATATTGAAGGTATTTTATTTACAGATAAACTATCGTCATTAAAAAAACGTTTAATAAAAGGAAAACTTAATAATATTAGTAAGGGTAAAGTAGATGTAGATTACAGAATGAAATTTCCAAATCTTAAGAAAGGGAGATAACAGTTATTATTATACATTTGCGATCCAAAAAAATAAAACTTTATGAGTTTAGATAAAATTCTTTCAATTTCTGGTAAGCCAGGTTTATATGAGTTAAAGGCACGTACAAGAGCAGGTTTCGTTGCAGAAAGTTTAGTAGATGGTAAGAAAATGGCAGTAGGTGCTCACAACAATGTAAGTATGTTAAGTGAGATAGCTATTTATACATATTCTGAAGAAGTTCCACTTAGAGAAGTGTTTCAGAAAATTGCAGAAAAAGAAGATGCTAAAGAAACTATTTCTCACAAGTCTTCTAAAAAGGAATTAGAAAACCTTTTCTCTGAAGTATTACCAGAATATGATGAAGATAGAGTATACATAAGTGATATAAAAAAGGTGATACAATGGTATAACCTTTTAGTTAAAAATAATGTTACAGATTTTTCTGAAACCGAAGCTAGCTCTGAAGAAGAGTAATATTTTAAAGCTTATAAAAAATAAAAAACCCAATCTTAAAAAGATTGGGTTTTTTTGTACACTGTAAGAGATGTTATTAGTAACAGTAGGTGTTAGCTTCTGTTAAGGTTGTGGCAATTGTTTTACGTAAAGCAACCACGTTAGGTTGATTTTGGTATTTAGTAAAACGCTTAAGTCCCATTAACATCATACGTTGTTCGTCTCCTTCAGCAAAAGATACGATAGCCTCTTTAGCATTCTTAATAATATCATCAACTGCGTGATAAAGATTAAGCTTACTCATAGCTAGTTGTTCTTTTTGAGAGTCTTCACCAAATCTCTTAATGTTCTTTTCGGTTCTTAATATAGCAGATTCTGCCATATATACTTTTATTAGAATATTAGAAGCGCTCATAAGTAATTGTTGGTGGTCTTCTAATTGTGGCCCATATTTTTGAACAGCGCTACCAGCTACCATTAAAAATACTTTCTTTAAACGAGCAATCATATCTTTTTCTTCAGAAAGAACTTCAGAAAAATCTGGTGTATCAAAAGAAGGAATACCGGTTAACTCTTGGCCAACTGCAGTTGCAGGTCCTAAAAGATCTACTTGACCTTTCATTGCTTTCTTTACAAGCATACCTACTGCAAGCATTCTGTTAATTTCATTGGTTCCTTCGTAAATACGAGAAATACGAGCGTCTCTCCAAGCAGATTCCATTGGTGTGTCTGCGCTAAAGCCCATTCCACCGTAAATTTGAATACCTTCATCAGAACAGTTTTGAATATCTTCAGATACGGCAACTTTAAGAATTGAACATTCAATTGCATATTCCTCAACACCTTTAAGTTCTGCCTCACTGTGAGATGCACCATCTGCCATACGTATAGCGATACGGTCTTCAATATTTTTAGCAGCTCTGTAAGAAGCACTTTCACCTACATAAGCAGCAGTAGCCATTTCAGCTAATTTTTGTTGTATAGCTCCAAATTGAGAAATAGGAGTTTTAAACTGTATACGGTCATTTGCATACTTAACTGCACTGTCTATCACTCGACGCTGTGCATCTAAACACGCAGCAGCAAGCTTAATACGGCCAACGTTTAAAGCATTCATTGCAATTTTAAATCCGTTACCACGCTCAGATAACATATTCTCAACAGGGACTTCAGTATCATTAAAGAATACTTGTCTTGTTGAAGAAGAGTGTATACCTAGCTTCTTTTCTTCTTCACCCATAGAGATACCATTTTCAGGGTTGTTCTCTACGATAAAACCAGTAATGTTTTTGTCATCTTCTATTCGAGCAAAAACTACAAATAGATTACAGAAACCTGCATTACTAATCCACATTTTTTGACCAGTAATCTTATAATGTGTACCATCTTCAGAAAGAACAGCTTTAGTTTTTCCAGAATTGGCATCACTACCTGCACCAGGTTCAGTTAAACAATAGGCACCAAACCACTCACCAGTAGCTAATTTCGGTACATATTTTTTCTTCTGCTCTTCATTACCATATAACGTAATTGGCATTGTACCAATACCAGTATGTGCACCAAACGCAGTAGCTATAGATCCTGTTGCGCCAGAAATATAATCACATACCAACATTGTAGTTACAAAGCCCATACCTAAACCATCATACTCTTCTGGAACAGCAACACCTAATAAACCAAGTTCACCAGCTTTACGCATGATTTCTTCTGTAAGTGCGTAGTCTTTTTTCTCAAAACGCTCTTTATTTGGCCAAATTTCTCTGTCTACAAATTCTTTAACAGAGTCGCGCATCATTTTTTGCTCCTCAGAGAAGTCTTCTGGAGTAAAAATATTTTCGCAAGGTGTTTCTTTTACTAAAAATTGCCCACCACGAAGCATATCTTTATTTAATTCTTTTGATTCCATATTTAATTAAGATTGTTAAGAATAAACCTAGATGGTTTATTAATTTAAAAATTCATATATACCACAAGCACCTTGTCCTGTACCTACGCACATAGTTACGGCGCCATATTTTCCTTTCATATTGCGTTTACGCATCTCGTCGAATAACTGTACACTTAATTTAGCTCCTGTGCATCCTAGTGGATGCCCAAGTGCAATGGCACCACCATTTACGTTTACAATATCTTTATTGAGGCCTAACTCTCTTATAACTGCTAGAGATTGTGATGCAAACGCTTCATTAAGTTCAATTAAATCTAAATCGTCTTGTTTTAATCCTGCTTGTTTTAAAGCTTTAGGAATAGCTTTAATAGGACCTATACCCATTATTCTAGGAGGTACGCCTGCTGCTGCAAAGTTTACCATTCTTGCAATAGGTTCAAGATTTAGTTCTTTAACCATAGCTTCACTCATTACCATTACAAATGCAGCACCATCACTCATTTGTGAAGAGTTTCCAGCAGTTACACTACCGCCATCTGCAAATACAGGTCTTAGTTTTGCTAAAGCTTCTTTGTTAGTTCCTTTTCTCGGACCTTCGTCTTTATTAACTGTGTATGTTTTTGTTTGTTTCTTACCATTATCACCTACAAAAGTATCTTCAACATCAATAGGTACAATCTGGTCTTGAAAACGATTTTCTTCTTGAGCTTTCAAGGCTTTCATATGAGAATTATACGCAAACTCATCTTGATCATCTCGAGATACTTTAAATTCATTTGCAACAGCTTCTGCTGTTAATCCCATTCCCCAATAATAATCTTCGTGACCTTTGTGCGCTAGTTTATAATCTGGTACTGGTTTATAGCCTCCCATTGGTATGTAACTCATGCTTTCTGCACCACCAGCAATAATACAATCTGCCATTCCAGATTGAATCTTAGCTGTTGCCATAGCAATAGTTTCTACTCCTGAAGCACAATACCTATTAACAGTTACGCCAGGTACATCTTCTATTTTTAACCCCATTAAAGAAATAAGGCGTGCCATATTTAAACCTTGTTCTGCTTCTGGCATTGCGTTACCAACTATAACGTCATCTATACGATGCTTGTCAAAGTCTGGTAATTTATCCATCATGAACTGAATGGTTTCTGCAGCAAGCTCATCTGGGCGTTTAAATCTAAAAACGCCTCTAGGTGCTTTTCCTACTGCTGTTCTATATGCTTGTACAATATATGCTGTATTCATCTTTTAGTTTGATTTTGTTTTGATTCTTAATTTAATAGGACCTTTTTAGTTTCTTAAAGGTTTTCCTTTTTGAATCATGTGTTGTAATCGTTCTAATGTTTTGCGTTCTCCGGCAAGACTTAAGAATGCTTCGCGCTCTAAGTCTAATAGGTATTGCTCACTTACGTAGTTAGGTTCAGATAAATCACCACCAGCCATAACGTAAGCTAATTTGTTGGCAATTTTCTTATCATGTTCACTTATATATTTACCGGCTTCCATAGAGTCTGTTCCTACTAAGAACATTCCCATTGCTTGTTTACCTAGTACTTTTACATCGGTTCTCTTTACAGGTTGTGTGTAACCTAAGTCTGCCATCATTCTTGCTTGTTGCTTAGCAATTGCAATTTGACGTTTCTTATTAACCACAACTATATCTTTACCATGTTTTAAGATACCTGTATCATAAGCTTCATAAGCAGATGTTGAAACTTTTGCCATTCCTATTGCTAAGAAGTATTCTTGAAGTCTGTTAAGCTCTACATCATTTTTCTCAAAAGTATCTGCTGCTCTTAGCGCCATTTCTTTTGAGCCACCACCACCAGGAATTACACCAACTCCAAACTCTACTAAACCAATATAACTTTCTGCTGCTGCTACAACTTTATCTGCGTGAAGTGTCATTTCGCAACCACCACCTAATGTCATTGCTTGAGGGCAAACAATTGTTGGGATAGAAGAGTAGCGTAAGCGCATAACAGAGTCTTGGAAGTATTTCACTGCAGCGTTTAGCTCATCATATTCTTGCTCTACAGCCATCATAAAAATCATCCCGATATTTGCACCAACAGAAAAGTTTTTGCCTTGGTTGGCAACTACAAGACCATCAAAGTCTTTTTCGGCAATATCTATTGCTCGGTTAAGTCCATTAAGAACGTCTCCACCAATAGTATTCATTTTACTTCTAAACTCTAAGTTTAAGATACCATCACCAAGATCTTCTACAACACAGCCTGAATTTTTAAAGACTTCTTTGTTCTTCCTAATGTTATCTAATATGATAAAGCTGTCTTGACCTGGTATTTTTACATGTGTTTTCTCAGGAATGCCATAGTAATAGGTGTTACCATCTCTTACATCGTAAAATTCTTTTACACCTTTGTCTAACATTTCATTAACCCAAGCAGCTGGTTCATAACCTTCTGCTTTCATTAATTCTATTCCTTTTTCAACACCAATTGCATCCCAAATTTCAAATGGGCCATGTTCCCATCCAAAACCTGCTTTCATAGCATCATCTATCTTATATAATTCATCAGAGATTTCTGGAATTCTATTTGAAGCGTATGCAAAAAGTGCAGAGAAATTCTTTCTATAAAATTCACCTGCTTTATCTTTTCCATTTGCTAGAACTTTAAAGCGATCTGCAACATTGTCTATAGATTTTGTTAACTCTAAGGTTGCAAAAGATGCACTTTTCTTCTTGCGGTAGTCCATAGTATCTAAATCCAAAGAAAGGATTTCACTTGAACCATCGTCTTTTTTTACTTTTTTGTAAAAACCTTGTCCGGTTTTACTTCCTAACCATTTATTGGTCATCATAGTATCTATGAACTCTGGAAGCTTAAATAGATCATGACGCTCGTCTTCTTCACATTTGTCATATATACCATTGGCAACATGTACTAACGTGTCTAGGCCAACAACATCAACTGTTCTAAATGTGGCAGATTTTGGTCTTCCTATTACAGGTCCTGTTAACTTATCTACTTCTTCAACAGTCATGTCTAATTCCTTAACCATGTGGAAAAGGCTCATGATACTAAAGATGCCAACTCGGTTTCCTATAAATGCAGGTGTGTCTTTAGCTACGATAGATGTTTTTCCTAAAAACTTTTCGCCATATCCATTTAGGAAATCTAATACTTCTGGTGAAGTTTTAGGACCTGGAATAATTTCGAATAACTCTAAATATCTTGGTGGGTTAAAGAAGTGTGTCCCACAGAAATGTTTTTGAAAATCTTCACTTCTACCTTCACTCATTAAGTTTATAGGTATTCCTGAAGTGTTAGATGTAATTAAAGTTCCTT
Organism: Croceibacter atlanticus HTCC2559; assembly: GCF_000196315.1. NCBI lineage: Bacteria > Pseudomonadati > Bacteroidota > Flavobacteriia > Flavobacteriales > Flavobacteriaceae > Croceibacter > Croceibacter atlanticus. The sequence goes on from NC_014230.1 coordinate 1,388,042, forward strand.
CTGTTCTATGTTTTTCTAAGTTTTCGAAGACTTGTTTCTTAATATCAAGACGCTCGACAACAACCTCAATAATCCAATCTACATCTTTTACTTTAGCAATATCATCTTCAAGATTTCCAGTAGAAATTCTACTTGCAAAATCTTTATGATATAATGGAGCTGGTTTAGATTTTATTGAAGATTGTAATGCATCATTTACAATACGGTTTCTTACAACCTTATCTTCAAGGGTTAATCCTTTAGCTTTTTCCTTTTCATTTAGTTCTCTAGGAACAATATCCAGAAGTAAAACTTCTACTCCGATATTAGCAAAATGGCAAGCTATACCGCTTCCCATAATACCTGATCCTATAACTGCAATTTTATTTATTCTGCGTTTTGCCATTAGTAATAGCTGTTTTTAGTTGTAAATTTTTTTTGAAGAGATGAGGTCTAGCATTTTATTGGCTACCTTTTTAAACGTTGCTAAATCTTCATCTGAAATATTTTTATTGATAGCCTCATCAAAACTTAGGACAACGCTTTTAGAATACTCGCGCATTTCATGACCATAGTCTGTAAGCGTTATGATGACACTGCGACCATCTAGTGGGTTTTTTTTACGCTCTATAAGACCACGTTGTTCCATAGATTTTAATGTTCGAGACAAGCTGGTAGCTTCCATTCCCATTTTAGGCCCAAGAGATGTTGATGGTGTGCCTTCATCTGGATCTATACTTATAAGTGTAAACCCTGTTGCCATGGTACTATCTACCTTACTTGCTTGCTCATTATACATTTTAGAAACTGCCATCCAGGTAGCTCTTAATACGTAATCAATAGTTTTTTCTCTCATATTGTTCTGAATATGTAAATATAACAAATTATACTATGCGTGCATAATAAAATTTATATTAATTATATAATTTAACACTTTGGCGAAAAACTAAAAACGCTTCTTTAAAGATAAGAAGCGTTTTTTTGTTTTTGTGATATTTTATGTTATTTATGATCGTAAATTTTGTTATAAAGATCTAAGTACTTTTCCTTTACAACTCTACGTTTTAATTTCATAGTAGGAGTGAGGTGTTCTTCTTCTATACTCCAAACGTCTGGTGTAAGTTCAAAACGTTTAATTTTTTCCCAATGACCAAAGCTTTGGTTGTAAAAATCTACTTCTTCTTGAATGCGTTTTACAACTTCTTCATTTTCTGCAATTTCCTTATTGGTACTACCAATATTAAAATGTTTCTTTTTAGCCCAATCTTCTAAGAATTCAAAATTAGGTTGAATTAAAGCTGCTGGCATTTTTTCGCCTTCACCTACAACCATAATTTGCTCTATAAAACGTGATTGTTTCATTTTGTTTTCTAGCAATTGTGGTGCAATATATTTTCCGCCAGAGGTTTTAAACATTTCTTTTTTGCGGTCGGTAATTTTAAGGAAGCCATCTTTATCTACCTCACCTATATCACCTGTATGAAAATAACCGTCTTTTAAAACTTCATCAGTTTTTTCTGTGTCCTTATAGTATCCTAACATCACATTAGGACCTTTTACTAATATTTCACCATCGTCTGCAATTTTAACTTCAACGTCTGGTAATAGTTTACCTACTGTCCCAATCCTAAGACCGCCATCACGCATATCGTTTACAGATACTACTGGACTTGTTTCTGTTAATCCGTATCCTTCCATAACAGGAACACCGCCGGCGTTAAAGACTCTTGCTAATCTTGGTTGTAAAGCAGCACTTCCAGAGGCAATAGCTTTTAAATTGCCACCAAGAGCTTCTTGCCACTTGCTAAAGATAAGTTTGCGGGCTACTTTTAATTTTTGCTCATACCACCAACCGTTCTGGCCGTAAGGTTCATATTTTAGACCAAGCTCAACAGCCCAGAAAAATAATGCTTTTTTGACGCCAGTTAAATCTGTTCCTTTAGCTATAATTTTATCGTAAACTTTCTCAAGAAGTCTTGGTACAGCAGACATTACTTGAGGCTGAACTTCTTTTAAGTTGTCGCTTATAGTTTCTAAAGATTCAGCAAAATAAATGTTAACACCTTTGTATTGATATAGGTATTGTAGCATGCGCTCGTATATATGACATACGGGAAGAAAACTTAATGCTTTTTCATTACCTTGATTAAGAGGTAGTCTTGTAGCACTTGCTAATGCATTGCTAACAATATTTTTGTGAGACAGCATTACACCTTTTGGTCTTCCTGTTGTTCCAGAAGTGTATATTAAAGTAGCTAAATCGTCTTCTTTAACATTGGCCATTAGCGTTTCAACTTCTTCTTGATTGGTTTTGTCTTCCCCAAGTTTTAAAACTTCATCCCAATTTTTAGCGCCATTAATAGAGTCGAAAGTGTACACTTCTTTTAATGAAGGAACATTTGCTTTAATTTTATTTACTTTATTTAATACTTCCTCATCAGACACAAAGCAATAGGTGCTTTCGCTATGATTTAGAACATACTCATAATCTTCTTCAGAAATTGTAGGATATATAGGAACGTCTTGCGCTCCAATTTGTAAAACACCCATATCTACAATATTCCATTCTGTTCTATTGTTTGTAGAAATGATGGCAATCTTGTCGTTAGGTTTTACGCCAAGCTTTAATAGGCCGCGGCTTAATTGGTTTCCTTTGTCAACAAATTCCTGAGAAGATGTTGCTACCCATTTACCATCATACTTTGTTACAAGTGCTTTTTCAAGATTGTATTTTTTTAAAGTATAATATGGAAAGTCAAAAAGTCTTTTGATGTCTGTCATAGTATGTTCAATAATTTACGAATGGCAAATTATGAAAATATTATGAATATTTTAAGATTATTTGCCTACCTAAATGTGAATTTAATTTTTTTCTACCCAATTTTTTGCATTTATAAAAGCGTCTAGCCAAGGAGATACTTCATCTTTCCTAGTGTTAGGGTAGTGTGCCCAGTTCCAAGAAAAAGTACTTCTTTCTAAGTGAGGCATCATTACTAAATGCCTTCCGCTTTTATCTGTAAGCATTGCAGCATTAAAATGACTACCATTTGGATTGGCTGGATAGCCTTCATAACCATATTTACCTACAATGTTGTAGTGTGATTCTTGATTTGGAAAACTAAATTTTCCTTCACCGTGTGCAGCCCAAATTCCTAGAGTAGATCCTTCAAAGTTGCTTAGCATCACAGAATTGTTCTTTTGAATGGTAACAGATGTAAATGTGCACTCAAACTTACCCGATTCATTGTGAAGCATGCTCGGTTTTTGAGCATCTTCTGGGTTTATTAAGCCTAGTTCTATAAATAATTGGCAACCATTACAAACTCCTAAAGACAATGTGTCTTCTCTATTAAAAAAGTCTTTAAGTGCTTTGTTGGCTTTATCATTATATAAAAATGCGCCAGCCCAACCTTTTGCGCTACCTAAAACATCTGAGTTTGAAAATCCACCTACAGCTGCAATAAATTTAATGTCCTTAAGGTCTTCTCGGCCACTAATTAAATCTGTCATATGAACATCTTTAACATCAAATCCTGCCAAATACATAGCATTAGCCATTTCACGCTCACTATTGCTACCTTTTTCTCTAATAATAGCAGCTTTAGGTCTTGGTTTAGAACTGTCTATACTTGGTAATTTTCCAGTAAAGTGTTCAGGAAATTTAAATTGAAGAGGTTGATTTTTGTAATTTCTATAACGTTCACCAGCACGCTCGCCACCACTTTGGCGTTGGTCATGAAGATAAGAAGTTTTATACCAAATATCTCTTAGTTTTGGAATGTCGAAACTAAATTCTTCACTATGATTTGTAACGGTCATAGTATTTCCAGAAACTACAGATCCTATTGTGTTAAACTGTATGTTATTTGATTTTAAAATTGTTTCAACTGAATTGTCTTTAGCTTGAAATACTATTCCAGCATTTTCAGAAAATAAAACCTTAATGGCGTCTGCTTCAGCTAAATTGGTCAAATCTATATTAGCTGAAAGATCTTGGTCTGCAAAACAAAGTTCTAAAAGAGTAGTTATTAAACCGCCAGAAGCAACATCATGTCCGGCAACAATAAGATCTTGTTTTATCAAATCTTGAACTGTGTTGAACGCATTTTTAAAGAAAGCATCATCAGTTATGGTAGGCGTGTTGCTTCCTACTTTATTCAAGATTTGCCCAAATGAAGAACCACCTAATTTAAAGTCGTCTTGAGAAAAGTTTATATAATAAATTGAGCCTGCATCTTTCTTAAATACAGGAACAACTGTTTTTCTAATGTCATTACAATGTCCTGCTGCAGAAATGATAACTGTACCTGGAGAGATAACTTCACTGTCTTTGTATTTTTGTTTCATAGATAAAGAATCTTTACCTGTAGGAACATTTATACCAAGATTGATAGCGAATTCTGAAACGGCTTCAACAGCTTCATAAAGACGTGCGTCTTCGCCTGGATTATTGCAAGGCCACATCCAGTTTGCAGACAGAGAAATAGAGGTTAATCCTTTTTCTAATGGTGCCCAAACAATATTTGTAAGCGCCTCTGCAATTGAGTTTTTAGAACCTGCCTTAGGATTTATTAAACCACTAATAGGAGAGTGACCTATAGATGTAGCTACACCTTGATGGTTTTTATAATCTAAAGCCATAACACCACAATTGGCTAATGGTAGCTGTAGTGGGCCAACGCATTGTTGTGTGGCTACACGACCAGTAACACAACGGTCTGCTTTGTTGGTAAGCCAATCTTTACAAGCTACGGCTTCTAGCTGAAGCACTTGTTCTAAATAATGTGTAACATCTGCAGAATGGTATTCAATACTATGATACTTTCTATTAATAGTAGTATCATTCATAATAGTTTTAGGAGAGCTGCCAAACATATCTTCCAAAGCTAAATCCATTGGTTTTTGGCCAGTAGTTTTGCTTTCAAAAGTAAATTGATGGCTACCATCTACATCTCCAACAGTATACATTGGTGAACGTTCACGTTCTGCTATTTTTTGAAGTTTTTCAATATGCTTTTGTCCTATAACTAGTCCCATACGTTCTTGGGATTCATTACCAATAATTTCTTTAGCAGAAAGTGTTGGATCTCCAACAGGAAGTTTGTCTAGGTCAATTTTACCGCCAGTATCTTCAACTAATTCAGATAAACAATTAAGGTGACCACCTGCGCCGTGATCATGAATAGAAACAATAGGGTTTTCTTCGCATTCTACCATTCCTCGAATGGCATTAGCTGCTCGCTTTTGCATTTCTGGGTTAGAGCGTTGTATGGCATTTAGCTCAATACCGCTTTCAAACTCACCAGTATCGGCAGAAGAAACTGCAGCGCCACCCATTCCAATTCTATAATTATCACCACCTAGGATTACAATCTTGTCTCCTTTTTGTGGGGTGTCTTTCAGAGCTTGCTCTGCTTTACCGTATCCTATACCACCAGCAAGCATAATTACTTTATCAAATCCTAGTGCACGTTCTTCTTCTGTATGTTCAAAAGTTAAAAGAGATCCTGCAATAAGTGGTTGCCCGAACTTATTTCCAAAATCTGATGCACCATTTGAGGCCTTCATTAAGATATCCATTGGTGTTTGGTATAACCATTGGCGCTCTTCCATACCTTGTTCCCAAGGTCTTTGCTCTGCTAATCTTGAATAAGATGTCATATAAACAGCAGTTCCTGCTAACGGCAACGAGCCTTTTCCGCCGGCAAGCCTGTCTCTTATTTCTCCACCACTTCCAGTTGCAGCTCCATTAAATGGCTCTACGGTTGTTGGGAAATTATGTGTTTCTGCTTTTAATGAAATAACAGAATTGTAATCTGAAGTTTGATAATAATCTGGTTTTTCAGGAGATTTCGGCGCAAATTGTTCTGCCTTTGGTCCTTTTATAAAAGCTACATTATCCTTATAAGCAGAAACAATATCATTAGGAAACTCTGCAGATGTCTTTTTTATAAGCTTAAATAGTGACGATGGTTTTTCTTTGCCATCTATAATAAAAGTACCATTAAATATTTTGTGTCTACAGTGTTCACTGTTTACTTGAGAAAATCCAAAAACCTCTGCATCTGTAAGCGGTCTTCTTAGTTTTTTAGATAAATTTTCTAGATATGTGACTTCCTCAGCGTTTAATGCTAAGCCTTCTTGTTGATTATAACTTGCGATATCTTCAATATTCTTGATAGATTCTGGAGTGATATTTACTGTAAAAATATCTTGTCCAGGATTTTCAAAACGTTGAGAAATCATTGGGTCAAAATCTGAGTAATTTGAATCTACATGAAGTAATTCCTCAATTCTCACCAAGCCTTCAATGCCCATGTTTTGGGTGATTTCAACAGCATTCGTACTCCAAGGTGTTACCATAGCAGCTCTAGGACCTATAAAAGTTCCTGTAAGAGAGTCTTTAGGCAAGGTGCTGTCAGGCTGCTTGGTGGCAAATAACCAATGTAGTTTAGAAAGTGTTTCTGCAGAAAGTTGTTTTGTAGTCTGTACCGCATATACGGTCATTGTGGAAGTCGGAAAATACTGAATCATCAGGAAGTTGTTACGCGTTATTTTCAAAGTTCAAATTTACGCTATTTCTAAAGATTTTTCGCTTGAAAAATTAGTGGTTATGAACAGGATTTCAACGAAATGATATAGTTATGATTTTTAACTATTAAATTTATGTTATATGTAGGCTTTTTTTCGAGATAACGGGTTGTAAATGGTAGTTTTGCAAAGTTAAAAATTAGCCCATGAAAACAAATTTACTTTTAGTACTTACACTATTTTTATCTGTCTTAGGTTTTTCTCAGACTATCGTGATAAACGAATTTGACACACAAACACCAGGACAAGATTATGAGGAGTTTGTAGAATTACGTAGCGAAATGCCAAACACGCCATTAGATGGTTTCGTGCTGGTATTCTTTAATGGTTCAGCAAGCGGAGATGACAGAAGCTATTTTACACTTGATTTAGATGGCACTACAACAGATATAAACGGTTTACTTTTAATAGGAAGTACCGGTGTTTCACCTATTCCAGATGTAATTGTGCCACCTGCATTTATTCAAAATGGAGCAGATGCCGTTGCAGTTTATTTAGGAGACGATACTGATTTTCCGGACCAAACTCAAGCTACTTCTGAAAACTTAATAGATGCCCTTATTTATGATACTAATGATGCAGATGATACTGGATTAATGGCATTATTAGGTATAGATATTCAAATAAATGAAGATGAAAACGGCAATGATGAAACTGAGTCTATTCAACGTGATACTTTTGAAAATGCTACATATACAGTAACAACACCAACTCCTGGCGCATTAAACGATGGTAGTGGTTTTGATTTTAACGGAATTTCTTTTTCTACCAATCAAGAAGATTATGAAGAAGGAGAGACAATGGTTATCACTTTTACAACAGAATTTCCTGTTGACAGTGATTTAAATTTAGATTTCACCTTAATTAATGGCACTTTTAATAGTAATGATTTTACAGGAACAACATCATTTACTATTCCTACAGGTGAGAGTTCTGCAACTGTAAGTATAGAACTTATAGATGATGGTACTAATGATGGCGATGAGTTTGCTGAAATAGATTTAGGCGCTATTCCAGAAGGTTATAATCGTTTAATTGATAACGTTGAAGTACTTGTAAACGACGTAAACTTTACTATGGCTGCTTGGGGAACTCCTCTAGTTCCTACATTTGGAATGGTGCAGAGCACACAGCCAGATGGTTATTATGATACATTAGAAGGCTTGGCAGATGATGCTTTAAGACAAGCAATGCAAGACATAGTAGCAGATCCAAACACAGTTAGAACTCAAACTTATGCCGATATTGTAAACATATTAAAAGATGCAGACCAAAATCCAGCAAACTCTAATGAGGTTTGGTTGTTGTACACAGAGCAAGGACGTAAGAAAATTAAATTTCAAAATCAAGGTGGAAGTAGTGTAGGTCTTTGGAATAGAGAGCATACATATCCTCAGTCTCGCGGAAATTTTGGAGAGCTTGAAGATGTAGATGAAGTTGCAGATGGAATGGATGTATTTATACAAACTGCTCCAGATTCTTTAAGACACGCATTTTCTGACGGTCACGGTTTAAGAGCTGCAGATGGTCCAGAAAATAGTAGTAGAGGTAACCAAGATTACGGGCAATATAGTGGTCCAACAGGAAATGCAGGTAGCTGGCAAGGTGATGTTGCTCGAGCGGTTATGTTTTTAGCGGTACGCTATGACGCATTAACTTTAGTTGAAGGTGATCCAGATGATAGTACAGATTTCCAATTAGGAGACTTAACCGTATTGTTAGATTGGCACCGAAATGATCCTCCAGATGATTTTGAGTTAAACAGAAATAATGTTGTGTATACTTGGCAGCGTAATAGAAACCCTTTTATTGATGATCCGATATTGGTAGAACATATTTGGGGAAACATGCAAGGTATGCCCTATGAGGCACCATTGTCTATAAATACCTTTGATAGCGAGCAACTAGTAATGTACCCTAATCCTAGTAATGGAACACTTAATGTTGCGGGCTTAGAGCAAATTGCAAATGTTACTATTTTTAATACTTTAGGACAAAAGGTTATGGAGAATAGCATAGCGCCTAACCAGTCTTTGCAATTAACGCTGGATACAGGTATTTATACTGTTGTTTTGTATAATGAAACAGCAAGTTGGGTAAAGAAACTGATAGTAAATTAATAACTTAACTTACTATCTCCAGTAATTGGAACAGGCTCACCTAAATAGGTGGGCTTTTTGTTTATAAGAACTTCCCAATAAGCTTTAATGTTGGCTATTTTTTCGCGGCGTTCTAAACTCTCTAAATATTGGTATGTTCTTTTATCTGCAGTAACACCTTTGTAATTAAGGTTTAGCGCATTAGCAATGTATAAAGCTCTAGGTAAATGAAATTGCTGTGTTACCACAATTGCAGAATCTACTTTAAAAATATATTTTGCTCTGTACATTGAGTCATAGGTATCAAAACCTGCATGGTCTAAGAAAATAACTTCATCTGGAACACCTTTGGCGTTTAGATAATCTTTCATGGCGTTAACTTCATCGTAATTATCTTGACCGTGATCACCACTCAGTAAAAATCGCTGTGCTTTTCCGGACTTGTAAAGTTCATAAGCGGTGTCAACCCTGTCTTTTAGTATAGGAGATAAGTTTCCGTTTGCATATACACTTGCGCCTAATACAATAACAGTATAGCTTGATGGTGCCTTGTTTATATCATTATACATTAAGGGCTTTCCAATTGAGTTAACGCGCCAGTTTACAAAGAGTACAACCGTGTAAATGGCTACACAAATAATTACTATATATTTAAGGTAAGTTCTAATCTTCGCCATCAAAAATAGGAATTGGTTGTTTGTCTTCTCCAATAGCTACAAATGTAAAGCTGCCATTAACAACCTTCTCTCTGTTGTAGTTGTACATGTCTTCCATAAAAACTTCAACAGTAACTGTACAGCTTGTTTTGCCAACTCTAGTAACGTTGGCAATCAACTCTACTATAGAGCCTTGTGGAATAGGTTTATTAAAATCCACACGATCTGAAGATACGGTTACTACCTTTTTTCTGCTAAAACGAGTAGCACATATAAAAGAAGCTTCATCCATCATATGTAACGTTTGGCCGCCAAAAAGGGTATCGTAATGGTTTGTAGTATTTGGAAACACAGCTTTGAAAAATCGAGTTTCAGAATTTTTTATAGCTGTTTCTAAGTTGGTCATATGTTGTAAATATTATTTCACGAATATAGGTATTAAAACAAAAAGACTTCTTCTCGTAATGTGCGTTCTTATAACATAGAATCTTATATTTGTTGCCTTAATTCCAAAACCTAAATTATGAGCGCTTTACGTGCTATTTCTCCAATAGACGGCCGTTATGCCGGAAAGACAGAACAACTTGCTAATTATTTTAGCGAAGAGGCTTTAATTAAGTACCGTGTTAAAGTAGAGGTTGAATATTTTATAGCACTCTGTGAATTGCCATTACCGCAATTAAAGGATGTGTCTCAAGATAATTTTGGGAAATTAAGAGCTATCTATGAAGAGTTTACAACAATAGATGCTTCTGAAATTAAAGAAATTGAAAAGACAACCAATCACGATGTAAAAGCTGTTGAGTATTTCATTAAGAAAAAGTTTGATGGATTAGGGCTTTCAGATTACAAGGAGTTTATTCACTTTGGGTTAACCTCTCAGGATATAAATAATACAGCAGTACCTTTAAGTATAAAGGATGCTATGAATAATGTATATGTTCCTCTGTTTATCGAGCTTAAAGAGCGCTTGACTGAATTGTCTAAAGATTGGGCTAACATACCAATGTTGGCAAGAACACATGGTCAACCTGCATCGCCTACACGTTTAGGAAAAGAAGTAGAAGTTTTTGTGGTTAGGTTAAATGAACAATTAGATTTATTAAATGACATCCCTAGTGCTGCAAAATTTGGTGGTGCAACTGGAAACTTTAATGCTCATCATGTTGCGTATCCAGAAATAGATTGGAAAGAATTTGGAAAGAACTTTGTAGAAGGTAAACTAGAGCTACAACACTCATTTCCTACAACTCAGATAGAGCATTATGATCATATGGCTGCCTTGTTTGATGGTTTAAAACGAATTAACACTATAGTTTTAGATTTGGACCGAGATATGTGGACATATGTTTCTATGGATTACTTTAAGCAGAAAATTAAAAAAGGCGAGATAGGTTCTTCTGCAATGCCACACAAGGTGAATCCAATAGATTTTGAAAACAGCGAAGGGAATATAGGCATTGCCAATGCTATTTTTGAGCACCTATCTGCTAAACTACCTGTAAGTAGATTACAACGTGATTTAACAGACAGTACTGTTTTGAGAAATGTAGGAGTGCCTTTTGGCCATACTTTAATTGCATTTAAGTCTACACTAAAAGGTTTAAATAAATTATTGCTGAATGAGTCTAAACTACAACAAGACCTAGAACAAAATTGGGCTGTAGTTGCAGAGGCAATTCAAACAATATTAAGGCGTGAAGCTTACCCTAATCCTTATGAAGCTCTTAAGGGCTTAACGAGAACAAATACAGCTATCACTGCTGATAGTATTGCAGATTTTATTGAAACATTAGATGTATCTGAAGATATTAAGAAGGAGTTACGTGTAATAACTCCGCAAAGTTATACAGGTATTTAAACTGTTTTTGCTATTCTAACTTCGATTTAGAATATCATATTTGTAATAGCTTCCGTGTCAAGTACGGAAAGACAAAAAAGACTAAGCATAAAAAAAAACCAGCTCTAAGAGCTGGTTTTTTTTTATGCTTATTATCTACTTATAGTTGCTTAAATGTGTAATGGTCTATCTTCAGTTGCAGCAAGTGCCGCTTCTTTAACAGCTTCAGCATAAGTTGGGTGAGCGTGACTCATACGAGCAATGTCTTCTGCACTGGCTCTAAACTCCATTGCAGTTACAGCTTCTGCTATAAGATCTGCAACACGAGCACCAACCATATGTACTCCAAGAACTTCGTCTGTAGTTTCATCAGCAAGTATTTTAACCATACCATCTATATCACCACTAGCACGAGAACGTCCTAAAGCACGCATTGGGAACTGTCCAGACTTATATTTTATACCTTCTTCTTTAAGCTCTTCTTCAGTTTTACCAACTGCAGCAACTTCTGGCCAAGTGTATACAACACCAGGAATTAGGTTATAATTTATATGTGGCTTTTGTCCAGCTATTGTTTCAGCAACAAAAACACCTTCTTCTTCGGCTTTATGAGCAAGCATTGCGCCTTTAACAACATCACCAATTGCATAAATATTTTCTACATTGGTTTGCAGGTGTTCGTTTACTTCAACACGACCTCTATCATCTGCTTTAATCTTAACAGCATCAAGATTTAAGCCGTCTGTATATGCTTTTCTTCCTACAGAAACAAGAACATAATCACCTTCAAAAGAAACTTCTTTATCCTTTTTGTCTGTAGCTTTAACTGTAATTTTATCGCCATCTCTAGTAACAGCACTTACTTTATGAGATGTTGCAATTTTTACTTTTTGCTTCTTTAATATTTTAGTTAACTCTTTGCTACAAGCGCTATCCATAGTTGGGATTATACGATCCATATATTCCACCACAGTAACATCTGCACCTAGTCTTTTATAAACTTGACCAAGTTCTAAACCTATAACGCCACCACCAATTACGATAAGATGTTTAGGTATTTCTTTAAGTTTTAATGCTTCTGTTGAGGTTATAATGCGCTCTTTATCTAAATCTATAAACGGAAGGCTAGATGGTTTAGATCCCGTTGCAATTATAGTTTTTGCAGCTTCAATAGTTTGGGTCTTACCTTCAGAATCTTCAATATTTATGTGCGTAGTATCTTTAAAAGAACCTACACCTTGAAATACTTCAATTTTATTTTTGTCCATAAGGAACTTAACACCATCACAAGTTTGGTTTACAACCTTTTCCTTGCGAGACATCATTTGCTCTAGGTTTACTTTTACATCTCCAGAGATTTCAATACCGTGCTCCTCAAAATGAGCAACAGCATCATGATAATGGTGTGAAGAATCTAAAAGTGCTTTACTTGGTATGCAGCCTACATTAAGACAAGTACCTCCAAGTGTTGAATATTTTTCTATAATAGCGGTTTTAAGGCCTAGTTGTGCACAACGTATAGCTGCTACATAACCACCAGGTCCAGAACCTATAACAGCAACATCAAATTTGCTCATAATTGTAATTTCAGAAAGTTAATTTAAGACTGCAAAAATACGAATATTAAGAGGACTAACCGCATTAGGACTAATTTTTTGGCTTTCCAAAGAAAAATAACGTTATGCAAAGTGTTTATGGAAACGCTGATTAGGTATCGACTTTATCTATTAAAAAATAATAAGATGTAATTGCCTTGGGTAGTTAAACGTGAAGTAGATGATTACTTTTGCACCAAATCTAAAAATCAAAATAAAAAGATATGACATTAGTAGGAAAACAATTCCCAAATTTAGACGTAAACGCTATGAACGATATGGGCGATACTTTTAAATTAAACATCTTAGAGGAAGCAAAATCTAAAGGAAAGAAAATCCTTTTATTTTGGTACCCGAAAGATTTTACATTTGTTTGCCCAACTGAATTACACGCATTTCAAGCAGCTTTAGGTGAGTTTGAAAAACGTAACACTTTAGTTGTTGGTGCATCTTGTGATTCTGCTGAAGTTCACTTTGCGTGGCTAAACACAGCTAAAGATAATGGTGGTATAGAAGGTGTAACTTACCCTTTATTAGCAGACACTAACAGAAACTTAGCTTCTCGCTTAGGTATCTTAGACTTAACAAACGAGCGTTATGATGAAGAAACAGGAGATATTACTGTAGATGGTGATAACGTAACTTACAGAGCTACATACCTTATAGATGAAGAAGGAACAGTATTCCACGAAGGTGTAAACCATATGCCTTTAGGAAGAAACGTATCTGAATTCTTAAGATTGGTAGATGCATATACTCACGTACAAGAAAAAGGTGAGGTTTGTCCTGCAAATTGGGAAGAAGGTAAGGATGCTATGAATGCTAACCGCGATGGTGTTGCAGAATACCTTAAAACAAACGCATAATTATGATTAAGGAGTTAGATCAAGATAATTTAGCAGATGTAGTGTCTCAACACCACAATGTAATCGTGCAGTTTTCTGCAGGATGGTGTGGGAACTGCCGTGTAATGAAGCCAAAATTTAAAAAATTGGCTACTGAAAACGAGAATGCTGAATTTGTGATAGTAGATGCAGAGAAATTTCCAGAATCTAGAAAGCTTGCAACTGTGGATAATTTACCAACATTTGCAACATTTCAAAATGGAACATTTAAGAACCAAGTACAGACAAATAAATTTGATGTACTAAAAGATCTAGTAAATGAAGTTACCGGTAATTAGACATTTTCAGAAAAATAATGATGCTGAAGCTTTAGAAAAAGCAGTGTCTGTTTTAGAGTCTTTTACAGAATACCGTTCTGTTACAGATGAAGAGATGGATGTAATTGGCGAGCTAATCACCAATATGTGCGGTGCTATCGAAGTGCACAAAATGATTGATGATGGTATGCCAGAGCGTGATGCTGCTAATAACTTTGTAAAAAAAGTTTTAGGATCTATAGATAAATAGAGGATTCACTCTAAAAATTAAGAGCCAACCTGATTATTCGGGTTGGCTTTTTTTATTTATGAAAATTTTGGCAGGACTAAAAAATAGCTTCTTTTATTTTTACACTAACTGAAAAACTAAAACTATGGCCCAAGTAATATTAGGCGGAAATACTGTAAATACTTATGGAGAGCTTCCAGAGATAGGAGAAAAGGCTCCACATTTCGAATTATTAAAATCAGACCTTTCTGTAGGAAGGTTAAAAGATTTTGAGGGAAAGAGACTTATCTTAAATATCTTTCCTAGCATAGACACTAATACGTGTGCAACTTCTGTACGAACATTTAATGAGCGTGCTAAAAAATTAAAAAACACAGAGGTGCTTTGTATCTCTAGAGACCTACCTTTTGCATTAAAGCGTTTTATTGATGATGAAGGTATAACAAACGTTACCAATCTTTCAGATTTTAGAGAACGTACAATGGGGAAAGATTATGGTCTAGAAATGATGGATGGTCCTTTTGAGGGATTACTCTCAAGAGCTGTGATTGTATTAGATGAAAAAGGTGTAATCCTACATTCTGAACGTGTGCAAGACATTTCTAATGAGCCAGATTATGATGCCGCATTAAATGCATTGGCATAATGAAAACTTTTATAGTCAAACGTATTAGAGGTTTTGGCTATGCCTTTAAAGGCGCTGTAATTTTATTAAAGACAGAAGCCAGCATACAAGTACAATTTTGCATAGCAATTTTAGTAACTGTGGCTGGTTTTTACTTCAATATATCCAGTACAGAATGGTTGGTGCAACTGTTAGCTATAGGATTAGTAATGAGTGTAGAAGGTCTAAACACTGCTGTTGAAGATATTGCAGACTTTATACATCCAGATTACCATAATAAAATAGGCCGCATTAAAGATGTTGCCGCTGGAGCAGTGTTTATATCTGCTGTAATTGCTGTGATTATTGCAGGAATCATATATATTCCTAAAATCACATAAAATTTTTAGTCTTCTCGTCCGTTAGAGTTTTGTATTTTTGCGCGAGACCAATACTACTTAATGGCCAGAAAGAAAACCAAAAAAAGACCTTCCAAGAGCAAGGCTCCTAAAAAACAAGTAAAACTTCCTAGTTTAAAGCTATCCAGAAAACAAAAGGTAGTTTTAGGTAGTTTCCTTATGCTTTTTGGTTTTGCATTATTAATTGCATTTTCATCCTTCCTAATCAATTGGCAAATAGACCAAAGTGAGCTTTCTCAATTAAGTGATAGGAATGTACAGACAAGAAACTGGTTAAGTTCTTTTGGCGCAGGAATTAGTAATTTCTTTATATATAAAGGCTTTGGAGTTGCATCGTTTTCATTGGCAATTCTTACATTTCTTACAGGGTTTTATCTTTTTTTAAACTTCAACTTCCAACGTTTAAAGGCCTACTGGTTTTGGGGTGTGTTGTTAATGGTTTGGTTATCTGTGTTCTTTGGTTTTTTTGCAGAGAAAAATGCTATGCTAGGCGGTACTGTTGGGTTTGAGACAAATGACTATCTGCAAGATTACTTAGGGTTAATAGGAACCATTTTATTAATGTTTTTCTTGGCAATAGTTTATTTGGTTTTTAGACTTAAAATAACGCCTGAACGTATTTCTGTTTACTTTAAGAAAGCCTCTTCAGACATTAAAGAGGAGTTTGCTTCAGATGAAGAAGCACCTATTAATACAATGGCTAACGAGAAGGCTTCAGTTAAACAAGATATAGTTCCAGATTCTCCAGACAATTCTACTACAGAAGAAGTTGTAATTGAACAGCAACTAGAGCCAATTGTTGATGAGCCTAAGATTACTTCAACAACTATTGAAGCTTCAAATGAGGATGATATCTCTATGGAAGTAGAAACAACAGAAGAGGAAGAGGTTTCAGAAACTAAAGCAAATAAATTGGTTGAAGATTTTGGAGAGTTTGATCCTAAACTTGAACTTAGTAATTATAAGTTTCCTACAATCGAGCTTTTAAAAGACTACAGCAATAGTGGTGGTATTACCATAAACCAAGAAGAATTAGAGGAAAACAAAAATAAAATTGTTGAAACTCTTAAAAATTATAAGATAGGTATAGATCATATTAAAGCAACGGTAGGTCCTACCGTTACTCTATATGAAATAATACCAGAAGCAGGTATCAGGATATCTAAGATAAAGAACCTAGAGGATGATATTGCATTGTCTTTAGCGGCTTTGGGAATACGTATTATTGCGCCAATTCCTGGAAAAGGAACTGTCGGTATAGAGGTTCCAAATAAAAATCCACGTATAGTTTCTATGCGTAGTACTATTGCATCTCCTAAGTTTCAAAATGCAGAAATGGAACTGCCTATTGCTTTTGGTAAAACCATTAGCAATGAAACCTTGGTTGTAGATCTTGCAAAAATGCCTCACCTACTAATGGCAGGTGCAACAGGGCAAGGAAAATCTGTAGGTTTAAATGCAATTCTTACCTCTTTATTATACAAAAAGCATCCTGCTGAGGTAAAATTTGTTTTAGTAGACCCTAAGAAAGTGGAGCTTACGTTATTTAACAAAATTGAACGACATTACTTAGCAAAATTACCAGATAGTGAAGATGCTATAATTACAGATAACTCCAAGGTAATAAACACGCTAAACTCTCTTTGTATAGAGATGGATGAGCGTTATGAATTACTTAAAGATGCTTATGTAAGAAACATTAAAGAATATAACGCCAAGTTTAAAGCACGAAAGCTAAATCCTGAAAACGGACACAAATTCTTACCATATATTGTCTTGGTAGTCGATGAATTTGCAGACCTTATAATGACTGCAGGTAAAGAAGTAGAGACGCCTATAGCAAGATTAGCGCAATTAGCGCGTGCCATAGGTATACATTTAATTATAGCCACACAAAGACCATCTGTAAACGTTATTACAGGTATGATAAAGGCAAACTTTCCAGCACGTATTGCATTTAGGGTGATGAGTAAGATAGATTCTCGCACCATATTAGATAATGGTGGTGCAGACCAACTTATTGGGCGTGGAGATATGCTGTACACACAAGGAAATGAGCTTATAAGAATACAATGTGCTTTTGTTGATACGCCAGAAGTAGATAAGATTTGTGAATACATTGGTAGCCAAAAAGCATATCCAGACGCACACAAGCTTCCTGAGTATATTAGTGAGGATAGTGGCACAAGTCTTGATATAGATATAAGTGAACGCGACTCGCTGTTTAATCAAGCCGCTGAGGTATTGGTAACAGCGCAACAAGGGTCTGCGTCTCTGTTGCAACGAAAGTTAAAAATAGGTTACAATAGAGCAGGTCGTATAATAGATCAATTGGAAGCTGCAGATATTGTAGGTCCTTTTGAGGGAAGCAAAGCTAGACAGGTTTTAATTTCAGACTTGCAGTCATTAGAGAGACATTTAAACGATGAAGAATCATAACATAACTATGAAAACACTAACAGTAATTAGCGCATTATTTATTTCAATGTTCACATTGAGCGCACAAGACAGTCAAAAAGCTAAAACACTATTAAATGAGGTTTCTGCTAAAGTGCAGTCCTATGATAATATTGTCTTAGATTTTAAATATTCCTTAGAAAATACCGCAGAAAATATAAGACAAGATACGCGTGGTGATGCCAGTCTTTTAGGAGATAAGTATGTTCTTAACTTAATGGGAACAACACAAATGTTTGACGGTAAGAAAATTTATACCATTATTCCAGAAGACGAAGAGATTAATATTTCAACTTATGTTGAAGAAGATGACAATGCTATCACACCTTCTAAAATGATGACGTTTTATAAAGAAGGTTACACTTACAAATGGGATATCACACAAAACGTAAAAGGGAGACAAATACAATATATTAAGTTAACACCTATTGATAGTGATGCAGATGTAAAATCTATCCTTTTAGGTATAGACAAGCAAACAAAAAATATTTACAATCTTATACAAACACAAGATAACGGGACTAAGATTACAATTACTGTAAACAGTTTTAAAGTTAACCAGCCGTTATCACAGACTTTATTTACTTTTGATGAGTCTAAATATTCAAATTATTATATCAATAGGCTAGACTAAGTTGAAGATACTTGATCGGTACATACTTTCCAGCTACATAAAGACCTTTGTGGTCGTATTTGTCATTTTGATGTTCATTATGATATTACAAAGTGTGTGGCTTTATATTTCTGAACTTGCTGGTCGAGAATTAGATGGCTTTATCATACTTAAGCTTTTAAGTTTTGTCGCGCCTAAATTAATACCATTGGTCTTACCATTAACCATTTTGGTGACGAGTATAATGACCTTTGGTAATTTTGCAGAAAATTATGAATTTGCTGCAATGAAATCTTCTGGAATTTCTCTTCAGAGAGCTATGCGTGGTCTAATTATATTTATTGCAGCACTAAGTATTACTGCATTTTTCTTTGCTAATAACGTTATACCCAGAGCAGAGTTTGAATTTGTTAACCTAAGAAAGAATATTGCAAAGCTTAAACCTGCAGCTGCAATTTCTGAAGGTATGTTTAATGAAATAGGCGATATAAATATAAAGGTTGGTGAAAAATCTGGAGATAGAGGACAATACTTAACCGATGTCATCATACATAAGAAAAACGAAAAACGCGCTGGAAATTATACCGTTATTAAAGCCAATAAAGGTGAGTTAATTAGTAGTGAAGGTTCAGATGTGTTAAGCTTGGTCTTAAGAGATGGCAATTATTATGATGAAATACAATCTAACGATCCTAAAGAAATTCAGAAAAAACCTTTTGCTAAAAGTTACTTTAAGGAGTATGCCATAAATGTAGATTTATCTACGTTAAATAATGTTGATATGGAAGACAGAAACTACACTGGTGGTAGTAATATGCTTAAAATATCTGAACTCCAATACACCTTAGACTCTGTATCTGTTAATTATAATAAAAACTTAGAGGTCTTAAGACTAGATGTAACAAGTAGAGCAGGCGTGAATACCTTTTTAGAGTTAGAAAAAGATACCACAGAAGTTAGAGCTTTAGTAGGCAATACAATTTTAGATGAATACGATTTAGAAGGTAAGCTAAGAGTAGTTACTTTGGCATTTAATAATATGACCAACGTAGGAAATTTAATTGATACAAGAGAAAACAGCTTAAAGCAGATAAACATAAAACTTAACAAATATGAGATTGCCTTACATGAAAAATATGTGTTGGCATTTGCTTGTTTTATACTCTTTTTTGTAGGCGCACCTTTAGGCGCAATTATTAGAAAAGGTGGTATGGGATTACCTATGGTTATTGCTATATTATTATTTTTAACATATCACTTTATAGGTATTTTTGCCAAGAATAGTGCAGAAGATGGTAGTATTAGTCCATTTATTGCTACTTGGTTATCTACTATAATAATGCTTCCGTTGGGAGTTTACTTCACATACAGAGCTACAACCGACCAAGGCTTATTTAGTATCGGTACTTTTTTCCATCCAGTTGTGGCATTCTTCAAGAAAAACTTCTCTAAGAAACAAGTTCAAGACTAGTATTCTTATCTTTGTGGCTTAATTTAAACGAAGTCATGAGCGAGACAGATACACTTTCACAAACCATTACCCTTAATACTATTGAAGAAGCTATTGCAGATGTAAAAGCGGGCAAAGTTATTATTGTGGTAGATGATCAAGATCGTGAGAATGAAGGCGATTTTCTAGCAGCTGCCGAAGCGGTAACTCCAGAAATGATAAACTTCATGGCAACGCACGGAAGAGGTTTAATTTGTGCACCACTATCAGAAGAACGCTGTAGTGAACTTAACCTTAATATGATGGTTGGGAACAATACAGATCCTATGGAAACAGCTTTTACTATTTCTGTAGATTTAAAAGGGCAAGGTGTAACTACTGGAATTTCTGCATCAGATAGAGCTAAAACAGTTCAGGCTTTAATTAAAAGTGAAACTAAACCTTATGACCTTAGCAGACCAGGCCATATTTTTCCATTAAAAGCAAAAGAAGGCGGTGTTTTAAGACGTACCGGTCACACAGAAGCAGCTATAGATTTTGCGAGGCTTGCAGGATTTCAACCAGCAGGTGTGATTGTTGAAATAATGAATGAAGACGGTACTATGGCTAGGTTACCACAACTTGTTGAGGTAGCTAAACGTTTCGATTTAAAACTAGTGTCTATTGAAGATCTTGTTGCATATAGAATGCTACACGATTCTTTAATTGAAAAGAAAGAAGATTTTGAGATAGAAACCCGTTTTGGGTCTTACAGATTAAGAGCGTATAAACAAACTACAAACGACCAGTTGCACTTAGCGTTAACTAAGGGAACTTGGGAAGAAAATGAACCTGTATTAGTAAGAGTAAACTCTACATTAGTTAATAATGATATTTTAGGAACGCTTACAAATAATGCAGACAAGAAGTTAGATGATATGTTTAAGGCTGTTAACAAAGCTGGAAAAGGAGCTATTGTCTTTATAAATCAAGAATCTC
Organism: Croceibacter atlanticus HTCC2559; assembly: GCF_000196315.1. Classification (NCBI taxonomy): domain Bacteria; kingdom Pseudomonadati; phylum Bacteroidota; class Flavobacteriia; order Flavobacteriales; family Flavobacteriaceae; genus Croceibacter; species Croceibacter atlanticus. The sequence continues at coordinate 1,408,714 of NC_014230.1, forward strand.
AAGCGCTTAATTTACTTAATAGATTGTCTGAGTTAAAAGCGCGCCAAAAAGAAGGAGAAGTTAAGGCGCCACCAATACAGATGGATCAACGTGATTTTGGTATTGGAGCGCAAATTCTTCACGATCTTGGTATTCATAAAATAAACTTACTATCTAACAGCACCCAACAAAAACGTGTTGGTATGATAGGCTATGGTCTAGAAATTTTAGATTATGTAACGTACTAAAAGGTCGTTATAATACAGATAAAATTGCTTGCTTTAGTTGTTGTGCTCGATGTTTCATTTCATCTTCGGTCCAGCCTACTTTAATTAAAGATGAAATTGTTCTACTCATCCAGGCATCACTTGCAGAAAAGTCTGTGGTTTTAAAATCTTGTAAATTAGCTCTTACATCAGATGGTAATCTTCCTAAAGATTTTTGTTCTGTTAAGTGTTCCCATTTTTTATAATAATGCCAATTGTTATCAAACCAATAAAAACAGGCATCTACGCCAGCATTAGAGATTGCTTTATGGGCTTTTCTGGTAGTGTCTTCGTCTGGTAAGAAAAAGTTTAAAAAAGCGTGACTTTCTTTACCATCTTGAGGTACGCGTCTAAATGTTACTTCTGGAATACTACGTAGTTCTTCTCTTAAGATTGTATAATACTGTTTTTGTTTTTTAAGTACATCTTCAAATTTTTCTAATTGGCCTAAGCCTACTGCAGCATGAAGTTCTGAAATACGGTAATTGTATCCTAAAAACGGATGCGTTTCTGCTCCGCGATCATTCCCTACGTGGTCGTGACCGTGATCTTGATACTTGTCTGCATTTTCAGCATAGCTTCTAGAGTTGGTTACCACAGCGCCACCTTCACCACAAGTAATAGTTTTTACAAAGTCGAAAGAAAAACAGCCTAAGTCTCCTATTGTTCCTAATTGTTTGCCATTGTATGTGCCGCCAATTGCTTGGCAAGCATCTTCGAGTAAGATGAGGTTGTTCTCCTCGCAAATTGTTTTAAGTGGATTTAAGTCTGCCATAGAGCCACACATATGTACAGGCATTATGACACGCGTATTTTGGGTAATTTTTTGTTTTACAGCTTCTGGATTTAAACAAAGCGTATCGTCTATGTCACAAAGAACAGGCACAGCACCTAAAGCAATTATAGATTCAAAAGTGGCAACAAAAGTAAACGTAGGTATGATAACTTCATCTCCAGCACCAATACCAGCGCTAGCCAAGGCAACTGTTAATGCAGACGTACCGCTAGAGGTCATCTGGCAAAATTCTGCACCCATAAGCTTTGCAAACTTTTGCTCAAATTCTTGGGCTTTATAATGGCCGTTACGCATACCATCAAAACCATAGCGCATAAGAATACCGCTGTCTAATACATCTTGAACATGTTTGCGTTCTTCTTCTCCAAAAACTTCAAATCCTGGCATAAGTATATTTCATTTTAAGGTAAACTTATTCACGCCTTGTTTACCTTGTAGTTAAGTGTTTATTTTTTTATTTCGATAATTGTTTCTTCCATCGGGCGACGCACTTTCTTAAAGCTCGCAAACATATCATCTTTTGCACGATACCCAATTGGCATCACCAAAACAGACTTTAAGTTCTGTTTGTCTAATCCTAAAATCTTATCATACTCTTCAGGCTTAAAACCTTCCATAGGGCAGGCATCAATCTCTTCTAAAGCACAAATGGTTAACAGGTTGCCCATAGCAAGATAGGCTTGGTTTGTAGACCAAGTTTGAATGTCTTCGGTTGTTTTTGCCTCAAAATCTTCAATTAAAAACTTCTGAAAAGGTTTTATGATTTCATCTGGCGTGTTTCTAATATCCTTAACACGTTCAAAATACGTTTTAATATATTCGGCACTTAGCTTTTTCTCTATACAGAAAATAAGTAGGTGAGAGGCATCTGCAACTTGCCTCTGGTTCCAAGATTGAGCCACCAAAGATTCTTGTATATCTTTATTGCTCACTACAATAAGTTTTATTGGCTGTAAGCCATAAGACGTTGCGGTAAGGTTAAAGCTTTCCTTTATGATATCTAACTTTTGTTCTGAAATCTTTTGTTCTGAATCAAACTTTTTTGTGGCATAGCGCCATTGTAATTGTTTGGTAGATAAAGATGTGTTCATAACCTGTCTTTTTGTAAAGGTAAGGTATGAAAAAGAGAAGTTCTAAGAATTTTAAAGCAGTTATAGTTTTTTTAAAATATGTCTTGCACGTGCTTTAAATGCAGCAGAGCCTTCATTAAAATTAGCTTCTAAATTTACTTTAAGTTCTGGATGAATCCAGCTAAATGTTGAGCCCAATTTGTACAACGTGGTCATAGAATATGCTTTTGCAGCTACTTTCTGCTTTGTAATTAACCAATCAAAACATTGCTCAGAAATAGCTTCAAGTTGTGAGTTGGTTAATGGTTGGCTAAGCTCGTTTTTGTAATGTTTTAATACAAATGTTTCAAAAATTTTGGCAAACGGTCTTATAGCTTGGTCTGCAGTTTCTTCTTTAGCTAAAGATATAAGTTGATCTAAATAGGGTAGCAGTGTAGTACAAGATATTCTGGACACAAACTCTAAGGCCCAAGCTGCCTTAAAATAGTCATTTACAGTCTTTGCTTTTAAAATGGCTAAATACAGGTTAATGTCTTTAGGGTGATTAATTAAGTATGTGGCAATTTGTTCGCGATTGTCTTTACTATGGTTAATGTTGGCAAGAGTAATCACGTTATAGTATTAAGTTAGATGCAATTGAAGGCTATTAATTTGATGCTGTCTTGTTGTATTTTTTATGAGGAATGTTTTTTTCCTCTAGTATAGCATAAAATTTACGCGGAGAGATTTTTAGGTCTTTTGTGATAGCGCTCACTTTTTTCTTTCCTTTTTTATAAAGCTTTAAATTATCATTTACTTTTTTGTTGAAATAATATGCGTTTAACTTCTCAACAACTTGCAACTCGGTAAGATTCTTTTCTTGAGCGTATAATTCTAGTTCAGATTTTAATTTAGATAACTGTGTCATAGGGGCAAAATTTAAACTGTTTACTGCTAAATGTAATACAGTGATTAGTGCCTCTAAATTAAGAAATTAATCTGAATATGAAATCCGTTAGGAATTTAAAATACTCACATTATAAGAGAACTCTATTTTTTCTCATCGCGTAATATTTTTTCCATTTTACGGCCTTTTGCCAATTCATCAATTAGCTTTTCCATACGTCTACATTGTTTGTATATTTCAAACTCATCTTCTATGGTTTCAATACGGTAGCCACAAACAACGCCTTTAATTAAGTGAGCGTTTGGATGTATTTTAGCGTTTTCAAAGAGTGTTCTGTATGTCGCTTTTTGGTCTATAAGGGTTTGTAATTCATCTTCGGTATATCCAGTAAACCAAGTTAAAACTTTATGAAACTCTTCTTTTGTTCTACCATTTTTTTCTAACCTGTTGAGGTAAAGAGGATAAATGTTGGCAAATACCATATTGGCAACTTTCTCATTTTTTTCTGTAGTGACCTTCATTTTTTTATGTTTTAAACGCTAATAATACACTAATGTGTTAGACAGTTGTTAGAGCTGTAATTTAATAAAAGCTTATCAAATACATAAGTAAGATGTTATTTTTGATACTTCACCTTTCTATATTTGAGATAAAACTCTTTAAATAATGTTACCAAACAGCGATGCCTAACACAATTAGAATATCATTAAAACCAGTAAAAATAAAACTGAACCTACAGATTTTAAGAGCAGATGATTCTTGTTAAATTCTGATTAGGGAATACGATTGTCCTGAAAGAAATCTAAGGATACTTTGTTAATATATCATATACTTAACTTAGTCATAAATTCTTATTATTTCACCGTTACCTTTTCCGTTCACACTTCTTACATATCCATTAATCACCTTTTTCATAGGTATTGGGTTGTGTCCTGGAAAATAGTCTCTGTATTTTTCATATGCATCCTCTACCATTCCAGAAGACACAACATTAACTCTAATGTTGTTTTCAATTTCGAGGGCAACTGCCATTACAAAACTGTGTATGCCACCATTTACCATTGCGGCACTAGTTGTTTTTACAACAGGATCATCTGCCAAAATACCTGTTGACAATGTAATAGAGCCACCTGTATTTAGGTAATTCTGTCCTATACGAACAAGGTTAACTTGTCCCATGAGTTTACTGTTTAAACCTATGTGGTAGTCTTCCTCTTCAAGCTCATTAAAATTAGCCCATTTGGCTTCTCCAGCTATACAGATTATAGCATCTACATTTCCAATTTTTTGGAACATTTTTGAAATGGAATTGCTGTTTGCAATATCTACAGTAATATCACCACTACTTCTACCAGCAATTAATACCTCATTTTGTTCTTTAAAATGAGCAACAACAGGTTTGCCAATTGTACCATTACCTCCTATAATTAAAATTTTCATAGTTATTTTTTATTAAGTTAAACATTGATTTTTATTACAATACTTTTTTTTATGCCTTGATTTGTATATAGTTAACGTTGCAATAACGCTCCAAAGTAAATTAGTTACAAAAGGAGGTATTGCATTGTAGTAATAACAGTTTATTGCAATTAAAAGGCCACCCAGAAGATTTAAGTATTTACCGAAGGTTAAATACTTTTTATTTTCCAAGAGTGTAAGGCCATATGCGAGAATAATTAATCCCGAGCCAGACCATCCTAAAATATCTATAAGCAATCTCATACTTTGTTATATTGCAATATATCGATATGATATATTAAATTTTTTTTATGTCAAATATTCTGTAAACGCTTTAATTGTTGCTTCATTTCTTTTTAAATAGGACCACTTGCCATGTCTTGTAGAAATGAGAAGGCCACATTTTTCCATATTTGTAAGGTATGTTGAAATGGTTGATTGTGACAGACCAGTTTTTTCTTGAATGTAAGTAACACAAACACCATCATTAAAATGCTTTAATGTTTCATGTGGAGGAAAATGCTTTTCTGGCTCTTTTAACCACTCCAGTATTTGAAATCTAATTTTATTAGATAAGCATTTGCCAATTTCTGTTGCGATCCTTAAATTCATAATACAAATATATCTATAATTCTCGATATATAAAAATGATTAATGCTTTTTTGTTTAATTTTATTTACGCATATTTTTTTAGAAGTAATACCGATTGATTACTATATATTTTTGTGTCTATCATTTTTATGCGTTTAAAATTTGCCATAAGTCATATTGTTTCGCTAGTCACATCTAAAACTTATGTTGTATCAATGCTAACCCACTTAACTAACAGTCATTATTTACTTCGAGCCAATACCCGTTTGGGTCTTGAAAATAAATCTGCTTAATACCATCTTGTCGAATATACACTTTGTTTGGTATATCATTCCAATCTGAATAGGTGATGTTTATATCCTCTAAGTATTTAATAAAAGCATCAAAATCCGCTGTTGAAAACGCAAAATGTACAGCTTTATTAATTTTTATTTCAAAATCTGGACGCGGTATTAAGTGAAGCTGTTTCCCATTACCAATTGTTAACCATCTTGTTTTAGAGTTAGAAGCGGTGTTTTCTATTTCTTTAAAATGAAAAACCTTTTGGTAAAATGCAACAGACTCATCTACATCTCTTACTGAAAGTGCAATGTGGTTAAAAGTGAAATTTATCATTTGTTAATTATTTTAATGTGTTGCTTAAGGTCTTTATGTAGTCTCTTTTTGCTAGCAGTTGCCCAATATCTGCTTCAAAAGTCTTTGTATTGCTCAATTTTGGGAATGCCAATTTGTTTTTTGCTATTGAATTTGAAACCATTACATTAAAATAATTATAGATTAATATTATTTTTTGAAGCATATTAGTTTCAACAACCTTAAAGCCAATTTTTTCTGCTGTTCGCTTATTTATAATGTAGCTAGTTCCTCTAACTTTCATTTGCTTATTAGTTTTGTGTTTTTCAATAAAAGCTAAAAGGCCACTTAAATACTGTTGGATAATAAAATCTGTTCTTTGTTTTCCGTTTAAAGATCTGTCAATAACAAAATAATAATCGAATAAAGTACCTCCGTGAATTTTGGTAAGATTGTTCTTTGGTTTTTCGGCTAAGAATAATGGCGAATAATAAACAATCTTACCACTACTTTTTAGTGATGGCATATCAAAGAACGGTGCAATTATAGACAAGGTTATTGCAAACGTTACTATGCCTATAAGGTATATACCTGTGTAGACTGCTATAATAATAGATACCGCTATAATTGTAAGTGCGCGAATGGCTATTAGGGTTAAAATACTTTGTTGCTCAATTTTTGTTTTATTAAAAAATCTATGATTCAAAAGTTCTGAATTTTGAGTTTGATACTACCAGTTATACGTAGTTGTCTAAAGGTATTTAAGTTATCCAGCCAACGGTTCTCTTCCAAGTTTCAATTTCTTGCTTTCGTTTTTTAAAGTCTTTTGGAGGTTCTTCATTGTTATTTTTAGCCTGTTGCCTTATAAGTTCCGTTTGTTCTTCAATACTATTAAGGCCTATAGATTTTCGTCTTTTGTTTACCTTCTCCAAATCATCAAAACGATTAGGGCTTAATTCTCCATTTTGGTCCCAATCAAACTGAGTGCCGTAGCGTTGTGGCTTATTTTCAAAAACAGCAATACGGTCTGTTAAGTACGCCAATTTTTTTGATGAAATTTTGTGTTTACGCTCAGCAACTACTAGGAGTCTGGCGCACTTTTTCATAAAGTTAGGTTGTCCTATGGCGTGTTGTATTATCAGCCAAGCTGCATCATTTGCTTCTTTACCAACATTCTGTTCTGTTGGGTAGCCAATCTCATCAATTATCTCATTTAAAATAGTTGCGTTATGATTGTGAATTTGTGCCATCTCTTTATTGTAACCCTTTCCAAGTTGCCCACGCTTAATTAGTTTTTCACGAAATTCCAGATCGTTGTTTTTAAGTGCAATAATTGTTTTGGCTATTTGGCTGTAGTCCATTCTGCTATGGTATAACTTGTAAATCTTATGGTGTTAACCGCTTTTCTAATTATCTAGGTGCATTTACCATGTCCCAATACACATCATAAAATGTATTGTCTATTTTTAAATTTTTAATACCGTCTGAAAAATAATTTATTAAGGCGTCTTTTTTAGTGTAGGTTTCTGAAAGACAATCCTGATTTTCATTATCATACACAATTACTGAAGCATAGATTTCTTCCCATGTTTCCTCACCACTTGCAGCAATGCTATATAATGTATTATCATTTTCAAATAACTTCTTTCTTTCCCAAATTAAAATAGGGTGTCTCTCATTATTTGGTCTAATTTCTTTATCCCATTTTCCAAAGTTGTCAAACATCAGTTTCTTAGTGTACATTGCTGTAAAAACTGCGTTAAATTTTAATTCATTTATATAAGTTGAATCATTTTCAATGACCGTTAGCTTAGGTTGTATTTTATAATCTAGATAACCGTTTTTATAAATATAAGGTGTGTTTGGATTTTGCGTTTTTTGTTTTACACCTACTCCTTTTTTTTTATCTGAATTTGTTTTGGTACTTGAACAGCTAAAAACACCCAGTATTAACACTATTAAAACGATGGTTTTTTTCATACTTAATACACTTAAAACTTTAGCTGATTCCTATATTTTAACCTTAGGATTTACCTGTAGGTTTAATAGTTAGTTGGTTAATATTAGATTGGTCTGGCTCTGAAATGACATACAAAACGGCTCTTGCAATATCTTCTGGATGCAACATAGGCTCATCTCCACCGTAATCCTTGTCATTTAAAAGCTCTGTATCTGTAATATCGTTTCTCAGGTCTGTGTCGACCGTTCCAGGCTCGATAGATGTTACCTTGATATTAAACTCTGGAGAGAGCTCCATACGCATTGCGCGAGAAAGTGCAATAATAGCAGCTTTTGATGCTCCGTAAACTGCACCACCTTTATAAAGTTCTTTACCATCAACAGAGGCAATATTTACAATATGTCCTTTGTTTTGTTTTTTCATACTTGGTAGTGCGCCATGAAGTGTTCTCAAAATACCTTTTACGTTAACCTCAATGGTATTGAGCCATTCCTCTAAATGAAGGTTTTTTAAGTATGTAAGAGGCATTACTCCTGCAACATTTACCAGAACATCTATGCTTTCAACCGTATTTAAAATTGTGATAAAGGCGTCTGAAACGCTCTTGCTATTTGCCACATCCATTTCTATTTCTAGGTAATTGGTCTTTAAGTCTTTCTTTAAATCTGTTAGGGACTCTATAGTTCTGGCAGCTAACACTAAAAAACAGCCTTCTTTATCAAGTTTTCTAGCTATTGCACTTCCAATACCGCCATTGGCACCTGTAATTACTACAACCTTATCTTTAATTTCCATATAAACTATTTAAATTAATGTTTTAAAATACACGCAACTGTATTTATGACATACGTCGACAATTTAAATAACTAATTTAATAAATATAAACCAATAGAATATTTGAAAGGATTATCGGTAATAGGCGAGAACTATCAATTCTTTATATTAGGTTGCTGGCTTTTTTTAGTTGATAGTATTAAAGATTATTCTGGTCTTTCGGGAATATAAACAACATCTACATCTATATTATTACCATAGGTTACTATGATGGAACATATTACAGAAACAGGATCTCCATTATGGATAGCAGGTTTCATTACAGGTATTTTTCTAAGCACTCTTAAGATTTCTGCCTGAACGGTTACTTCTGAGTCTCTCACTTTCATACCAGTTAAATTTCCATTTTCGTTGATTATAAAAAAGGCTTCAACCTGTTTTGGTTCTGAAAGATTTAAATCTTTAGAAACACTCAAGTTAAACTCACGCTTAATAAATGTTGATATTTTAGTGTTAAAACAATCTCTTGTGTCTTCTATAGAAAGTTCTTCACAACCATTATAAACTGGTGCAATGTCTACATCTTTCAATATAATACTATCGTCTGAAGTATAGATTGCCATACCATCTTCTTGTGATACGATGCTACATAAACTTAATAAAGCCTGTTCCTCTTTTTCAGTCATAGTTCCTTGCGCCATCACCTGTTCCTGTACAGCGTTAATTTTTAGTATTAACTCACTTTCTGTGGTTTTAGCCGAGTTGGTTTCTTCCTTACAAGAAACGCCTAAAAGAACCATAAAAATGGTTGAAATGACCATTAAGTTATTAAATTGAAATCGTGCGCACTGATTAAATTTAAGTTTCATTGGATTTGGTTTTTTGTTGTTAATAGTCAAGTATAAGCGTAATTAGTGATTAAAAGTACTACTTGTTTAGGATGCCTGTATATTTATTGATTTCAATACGGCTAACTTTGCAAACACACAGTAATCTGAAAACCTGTGAGAATACATATAAGTATGTGGGAACAAAAAACCACTTATACTCATGTTAGGTGTAGTGATTTCTAATTTTAAACAGCACTAATTATTGCCAAATATAAGTTTGCTGCATAACCACAATAAATCAATAGTTCCTCAATTTCAAATTCAGAATTGTAGTCAGCCATTTCAACATCATAATCATAATTTAATTTCGTCCATTTATTTACTGAATTTAGTGAAAACTGATGTGCCTCAGATTCGTTAAAAACCTCAAATCTTAGTTTCCATTTCGCTTTATTTTTCAACAAATAGTTAAATTCTTTTCCATTCTCTTTTTCTAGCCTAATAACCATATGACCTTTAAGATTAAAGGTAATGTCTCCAATCTGGCTTTTGTTTTTAAAAATATCGACCTTACTTGTCCAAATATTTTTTGGCTTGATCTCAATGTTGTTTCCGTTTAATACTGCTTTGGCTTTTTCTAAAAACCAATTAGTATAAACCAATTCACAAACCTCATCATCATTCTTGATTAGTTTAAAATTTCCTTTTCCAGAACTTGATATTATTTTCATTGGATATGGTTTTTATACCTAACGGTTTTGTGTATGATTAGGGGCGTGTTTTAAGTACCTAATTTAGTAAATACAAATCGAATATAAAATCTGTGAGGATTTTTATAAGTAGGCGAGAACAAGCAATTACTTATAACCATTTTTGTGGGTAGTTTTTTATTTAATAATTATACATATCTAATTCGTCAAAGTCTTTTATTTCAGACAGTTTAATTAGATTATCTATTTCAATATCATACCAATTTTCCTTAAATATCTCATCTCCACCTTCTGCATTTTCATTGGTATTCTCTTTGGTTAATTTCTTTTTTGTCAAGAAGTTAATGCTTGTTTCTCTGTTTGTTACTGGTCCACGATTACTGCTTGAATCATATCCAATTAGTTCAAAATTCGATTTTTGAAATCTGAATGTATACTTCCAATATCCATACCTGCCGTGTCCATAATGGATATATAATTTGTTGTCTTTAATTTCAATCCATAATTCAGGCGCAAAATAGACTCCACCATCTTCATTTTCCGATGAGAAACATTCTAAATTTTTATCAGCAAGTTCATAACCGTTTGCGTTTTTAAATAACACAATAATTCCACGTCTATTTCTGTCAACTTTTTTGTCGAAACGATTCATAACAACATTTGCTGAATCAGTCTTTTTGATTATCAGAACATAATCTTCCAATCCATCTTTATTTAGGTCTCCAGAATATTTTTTAAATTCAGTATAACCTTTGGGAATAAAATCGGATGGTTCTTTATCCTGCGCTTTACAGCTCAGAATAGTCAGTAGAAAAAAGGGAAGTATTAATAAAATTTTCTTCATTCAGTATTTATCTTATGGCAGTTGGTTTAAATTGCCCCAACGGATTTGTATAAGAATAGTAGGGCTGAAAACAGTCGCTAACCATTCGGATGAAACACAAGCCAAATTTAAAAATTTGGCGACCTTGCAAATGCGCCCGAACCATTGGGTTTTGCTGCAATTGCTCTATTATTTTTATTCGGTGTTGTAACACGCTTTTTATTCAAGTCTTACCTTATTCAGATATTTAACAACTAAATTAGATGGGTCAGATTTTGGATTAGTCCAATCAGCTCTACTTGGATGGGTTGCTATTACAACGTAAAGCCCTTTGTTACTTTTAAAGACTTTTGATTTCCATCTTCTGTTATTGTCTTCAATATATTCATCAACTAATTTATTTGCATTTAATTTGTCGCAAACAAATTTTCCAGAAGTATTTCCAAAGCAGAGAATTACTTTAATTCCTAATTTGTCAATTACATTTTGATGAAAATTCCAACAAATATTATTAAAGTAATCTACTTTGTCTGCAATTTTTGCCTCGACTGTTGACCTAACAAAACAAACATTACTAGCTGGAACTTCGTAAGGTGATAAATTGACTTTTTCTAATAGATGTAATATTCTTGGTTGTAAGCCATATTTACCAGCTTCTCCTCTCCATATTTCGTCTTTATATTCAGACCATTCATCTTTTTCAAGATTCAAAGTTTTTTGAGTATGACGTAATATTGTATCTTCTTTTTTTAGTATTTCAGAACCTCCAGGATTCAGTCCAATAATATATAAATCTTTATTTCCTTTAAAAGCTTTTTTTCCAGAATAGAATACAGAACCCGATAAATTATGTAACTCTTTGGGTATTAATTGAGCAAATTCTTTCATTAAATTATTCAAATCTTTATTGTTTGGTCAAATGGCTTACAACGGTTTTGTATAAGATTAGTTGCGTGGTTTAAGCAACTAATTTATCAAATACAAACCGAATAGAAAATCCGCGAGGATTTTCGTAAATAGGCTTGTACTAGCAATTAATTTTATACGTTGTTAGCCACAGTTTTTATTCATTTTCATCATTTTCAATTAAATCCTTTTTTACTGAATTTAAGGCAAAAACAACAGAATTGTAAAAGTCAGTTGACGTAGGAATAGGTGTAAAATTACTCTCATTTACTCTATGTCTCCTGAATTCAACATTAAGAACTCCTTTTCGTTCATTAATATCTAATGTATTCAGAATTTGATTTTCCAAATGTGGTGGTAATTCTATACTTACATTAATTTTTAGTTCGTCAAGATATGGCTCAAAATCACTTGTATATTCTTGAATTTTTAAAATTATGTCTGATAAGTATTCTACGTGTCTAAATTCTTGTGGGATTTCGCCAAATTCTATTTTAGCCATATTAAGTTATTGTGCTTTTAAGTTCGATTAATATAATAATTAGTAAAAGTAAAAATCCAATTATAAAAGTTGACGTTTGCCAAATAAATGCATTCCAACTTTTCTTACCTAGTTTCGTTGATTTGTTTCTATCAGTTTCTAAAGATTCGATTATGTTCGATTCTCTGTTTTTAGCAATTTTTGCTGTTAATCTAAAATCCTCAAGTCTATTAAAAACGACAAATATTCCAAGTGCAATTGAAACTAAACTTAAACCACCTCCAAACCAAAATAATTTTTTTTGTAAACAGTTCAAAACTAAATTGTCTGATTGTATAAAATTAACAATGTATCCAATTTGAGCAATTGACAATCCTATTATTAGATTATTTGCAAATCCAAATTGCGTAATTCGAATGTTTTGCCATCTAATGTAACTTTCTTTATCGGTCATTTTTTTAATTGTGGCTAACGGTCGTGGCTATGAGTAGTGCGGGCGCAAACAGGCAATTTCCGTTCGGTTTAGCACTTAGCCGAAACCTTGTTTTCGGGTTATTATCTTTTACTTTCCAATAAGCCAAAACAAGGTTTTGGCGGTCTCTGAAAATTAGCGATTTCTTCTCGGTTCGGCAATTATGCCCGTATTACTTATAGCCTTTGTTAGCTGTAGTTATTTTATTAGTTTAAATGCCTAAACTATTCCCTTCTTGCATAAGAACTTCTGCATAGCTTTTAATGTCATTTACATTTCGTAATTTCTTATGAATATTTACTTCATCATTCCACCTTAATAATAGAATTAATGCTGTCGCGATAAGTGTATATTTACTTGCAAATGAGTATTTAATTGAATTCATAATACAGCCATAAAAGTCTTTCGGACTCGGTAATATATTTCTTGAATAGGATTGAGAGATAAAATCGTTGAATCGTCTGGATTTATAGACTTCCGATTCAATTTTTCTTAGTTTTCGAGCACCATATTCTTCTTTATAGAATTGTAAGTAGTCGGTTATTTTATCCATATTTATTTGTTTAAACTTAAATTATAAATGTTTAATTCAGAATCTGAATTTTATGAAACCTGGTGTATTCTCATTTATGAAAAGAAGCTCGTCATCAGCATCATAGAACCACTGCTTGTATTCCAATAACGATTCTACATCATCTTTGAACTCTTCTCAAATGGATTTAGAAATAGAATAGTGGAAACATTCTGACTTCAGATTTTGTTCAATTAAGTCTTTACTTAAGTCAAAATAATCCTCAAAAAATCCAGTTAGAGTTAATCCCTCAGTTTTTGCTTTATTCCTTAGCTTCAATTCAATATTTTTTAAATCTTTTACACTAATTAATTTAGATTTTAAATTGTCATACTCAGTTTTTAAATCCTCCATAGTTTTAAAGATTATTTTATTCTGGAACTTTTTTTTTAATTACAGCTAACGTTTATGTATAAGAATAGTTGCGGGTTTGTATGCGAGGATTTTCCGAAGGAAAATCAGACGTTACAAACACGCAACGACCTTTGGTTAAGGACTAATTTAGCAATTATTTTTATACGGTGTTGGCAGTAGTTTTTATTATTATTCGCCCGTTTTTAAAAATAATTGTTCAATTAATTCCATTTTAAAATCCGAGCTTCCAATCCTATATTCTATTTTTTTCATTCCATCTTTAACAGAAACCATCCATTCCTCCAAAACTTTCTTAATTTCATCATCGTCAACTTTTTCTCCTTTGTAAATCTGATTTATTTGGTTTGTCAAAGCAAGACTACTCGTTCCAATATCTTGGTCTTCTAATAATGTCATTTTAATTGAACAATTAGCCATTGCTTTAATTGTTGTTTTATATTGAGTTTTGTCTTTTTCAGTTGGTGAGATAATTTTCGACAGGTTGTCAATAAATAATTCTAATTGCTCTTTTAATTCATTACTTCTCTCAATTTGATAGTTCAATATAAATTCTTGTTTTTGAGAGTCCAAAATCATTAGTTGTGATTTGTTAGCAAAATATCCAGAGATAAAACCTCCAATTACAACTCCTAATAAAGTCATAAAAGCTACGTTCTTAAAGATATTAGTAAAAAACTGTGTTATTCTTTTCATTTTTTGGTAATTACTGCCAACTCGTTTATATACGTAACTATACTCAATTATGCATTTTAAGGATTAAATATAAGGCTTTCAAAACAATACCCATTTAAAGCCATTTACAAACACTTATAAATGTTTCCAAATGGGAATAGTCGTTTGTAATTGGTATTTGGCATCATAAAAAAACCTCACCAAAATGATGAGGTTAACCTAGTGTTTATTAAGTATTGTGTTTGTAAGTGTTAATAGCCAAAATAATCTATATAGGTATTTAAGTCTTTATCACCACGACCACTTAAGTTTACCACAACAATCTCATCGGGCTTAAAGGCTCTAGTTTCAAAAATAGAAAGTGCGTGAGAGGTTTCAATAGCTGGTATTATGCCTTCGGTTTTAGAAAGAAACAAACCTGCTTTCATAGCAGCTTCATCTGTAACGCTAATAAATTCTGCTCGGCCACTTTTATATAAATGAGCGTGCATTGGTCCAACGCCAGGATAATCTAAGCCTGCAGAAATAGAGTAGGGTTCAGTAATTTGCCCATCATCGGTTTGCATTAAAAGTGTTTTGCTTCCGTGTATAATGCCTTCTTTACCTAAGGCAGATGTTGCGGCGCTTTCTCCAGAATTTACTCCTTTTCCAGCAGCTTCAACAGCTATAATATTTACACTAGGCTCATCTAAAAAGTTATAATATAATCCTGCCGCATTACTACCACCACCTACACAAGCAACAACGTGATCTGGCAATTCTGTACCTTCTTTTTCCTGTAACTGTAACCTGGTTTCTGCAGATATCACACTTTGAAAACGTGCCACCATATCTGGATATGGGTGTGGTCCAACTACAGATCCTATAATATAATGTGTATCTGTAGGATTGTTAATCCAATCTCTTATGGCTTCATTTGTGGCATCTTTTAAGGTTTTGCTGCCAGACTCTGCTGGTATTACCGTAGCGCCCAACATTTTCATACGTGCCACATTTGGTGCTTGGCGCTCAATATCTATAGCGCCCATATATACAATACACTCCAACCCCATAAGTGCACAAACGGTAGCTGTTGCCACACCATGTTGTCCGGCACCGGTTTCTGCAATAATCCTATGTTTACCCAAACGTTTAGCCATAAGGATTTGCCCAATAGTATTGTTTACCTTGTGAGCTCCTGTATGACACAAATCTTCACGTTTTAAATAAATCTTTGTGTTGTAATGCTTAGAAAGGCGCTCTGCAAAATATAAAGGTGTTGGCCTGCCCACATAATCTTTAAGCAGTTTTTTAAACTCTGCTTTAAAGTCGGCATCATCCATAATCTTAAGATATTGAGAGCGTAACTCTTCTACATTGGGATATAGCATTTCTGGAATATAGGCACCACCAAAATCGCCATAATAGCCTTTTTCGTTTACTTGGTAAGATTGTGTTATTGTCATTTGTATTGTGTTGCTTGGCGCCAAACTACTGCTTATTAGCAAAACGTTTGCACGCCATTATATTAGTTGTTCTTTTTTTAGTTGTTCCTTAAACCTGCTTAGTAATTCTATATTTTTTAAGCCTGGTTTATCTTCAAACTTGCTATTTACATCAATAGCAGTAATGGGTAGCTTTAGTTTTAAAAGGGCTTTTAACTCTTCAATATGTTCAATACCAATACCACCACTTAAAATTATTGGTGTTGTGCTTGGGTAGTCTTTTAAAACAGACCAGTTAAATGTATAACCGTTGCCACCTTTGTCTTTTCCTTTAGTATCAAACAAAAACGCATCTACATAAGCTTCAAAATCTTTTAAAACATCAAAATTAAAATGATCTTTTATGCTGAATACTTTCCAGAGTTTTAAAGGTTGTAATGTGTGGTCTGAGTGTATTGCAGCAATGAGCGAATTGATAAACGCTACAGATTCTTCGCCATGAAGCTGAATGACATTTAAGTTGAAGGCCTTACATTGTTTAATTATAAAATTTACTGAAGCATTTACGAAAACACCAACGTTTTTAGTTGTCTTTATCCTGTTGGACTCTGGTAGTAAACTTTCAATATGCGAATGCGATACATATCTAGGCGATTTTTCATAAAAGATAAAGCCCAAATAGTCTGGCTGAAGCCTTGCAACTTCAGCAGTATTGTGTAGCATTCCGCAAACTTTTAGGGCCAAACTCATAGTGTTAGTGAATAGCGTCTATAAATGTTTTAGTATCATCATAAGGCGAATTGGTTTTCATAAGCTGTTCACCAATTAAAAACCCTTCAAACCCATATGCCTTTAATTCTGTAATTGTTTTTGGGGAGCTAATACCGCTTTCAGAAACACGTACAAAATCATTAGGAATGCGTTTAGACAGTTCTTTGCTGGTATTAATATTGGTTTCAAAAGTTTTTAGGTTCCTGTTGTTTACACCTAATAAGTTTACAGATGGTAATAGAGATTTTTCTAACTCTTCTTCATTGTGAACTTCTAAGAGAACCTCTAATCCTAAAGATTGCGCAAACTTAGACAGGTTTTTAAGTTCTTGCTTTCGTAATGCTGCAGCTATAAGTAAGATAACATCTGCGCCATTGGCCTTTGCTTCTAATATTTGGTATTCTTCAATAATAAAATCTTTACGAAGTACAGGTATGGTCACACTTGCTCTTGCTAACAAAAGATCATCTAAAGAACCACCAAAAAATTTATTGTCTGTTAATACAGAAATGGCACTTGCACCAGCTTCTTGATAGCCTAAGGTTACATTTTGTACGCGAGCATTCATATTTATGGCAGGCTTGCTCGGAGATCGTCTTTTAAACTCTGCAATAATGCCAGAACCGTTTCGTATTGCACTAGTTATAGATACAGTCTTGCGGTGAAACAATGCCATTTTCTCAAACTGGCTAGCAGGAACAACTTGCTTTTTTAAATTAAGTTCAGATATTTTATTTGCAATTATATCGTCTAAAATGGTCTTCATACTTAGTTTTTACTTAGTGTTATTAAGGTTTCTAGAGCATTTAGACCTTTGCCAGACTCTAAACTTTCCTTAGCCAACTCAAATCCTTGTTTGGGGTTTAAATGTTTTGCAGTGGCAATGGCCATTCCTGCGTTGGCGCAAACTACGTTATTTTGTGCTTCTGTACCACGTCCTGAAATAACATCCATAAATATCTTTGCAGATGCTGCTACAGAGTTTCCGCCAGAGATATGTTCTGCCTTTAATGGCTGCACACCAAAATCTGATGGTTTTAGCATAAGCTCTGTATCATTTCTTATGGCTTTTGTAGTACCTGTTAAGGCAATTTCATCATAACCATCTAAGGCATGTAAAATGGTGAAATTCTTATCTGTTTTTTGGTACAAGTAACCGTACATTCTTGCCAGCTCTAAATTAAATACACCCACAAGTTGATTTTTAGGAAATGCAGGATTTACCATTGGTCCTAACATATTAAAGAATGTTTTTACCGCCAATGCCTTGCGTATTGGTGCCACTTCTTTCATCGCTGGATGAAATAAAGGTGCGTGTAATACACAAATTCCTGCCTTGTCTATACAGCGTTTTAAAAAATCTGTGTCATTACTAAATTTTATTCCTAAATGTTCCATCACATTACTACTTCCGCAAGAAGATGAAACTCCGTAGTTACCGTGTTTAGTGACATTAACACCAGCGCCAGCCGTTACAAAAGATGATAGTGTAGAGATGTTAAATGTGTCTTTACCATCGCCACCAGTACCACAAAGGTCTATAGGATTATAGTCTTTTAAGTTTACAGCTATACATAAATCGAGTAGGGCATCTCGAAAACCTTCCAGCTCTTCAACAGTTATACTTCGCATCATATACACGGTTAGAAAAGATGCAATTTGGCTGCTGTTGTATTTGCCTTCAGAAATATTTACCAACACATCTCGTGCTTCTTGCTTGGTAATTGTTTCGTGGTTTATGAGTCTGTTTAAAAGTTGTTTCATCTAATTACTATTAGGAATTTGCAATTGGTCTGCTTGGTATTGAGTGGTAATTGTCTATAGGTTGATAAGGATGTTTCTTTCTAACTATTCACCCAGTTTTTAATCATTGTTTTTCCGTCTGGTGTTAAGACACTTTCTGGATGGTATTGTACGGCACAAATATCAAAATCACGATGTCTTAGAGACATAATTTGTCCGTTTTCATCTAAGCTGGTAACCTCTAAAGCATCTGGAAAATCTTCTTTAGAAACGACCCAAGAATGGTAGCGGCCTACTTTAAATGTAGAGTTTAAGCCCTTAAAAAGTGGCTCATTGGTTACGGTTAAAGTTACATTTGTAGCTATACCATGAAAGACATTGTTAAGGTTGGTAAGCTTGCCGCCAAACACCTCGCCAATGGCTTGCTGTCCTAGGCATACACCAAAAATAGGCTTGGTAGCAGCATAGGTTTTTATAATGTCTTTTAAAAGACCAGCTTCATCTGGAATTCCTGGTCCTGGCGATAGTAAAATCTTGTCATACGCTGCTAAGTCTTCAATATTTAATTGGTTGTTCCTTAGTACTGTTACTTGGCAATCTAGCTCTTCTAGGTAGTGCACCAAATTGTAAACAAAGCTATCGTAGTTATCTATAACGACTATTTTTTTCATAGGTAGTAATTAATCTAAATACTTCTTTTAAAGAATTCGTTCTGCGGTTTCTAAAGCCTTGTTTAAAGCTCCTAATTTATTGTACACTTCTTGTAATTCACTTTCTTCATTACTTTCAGACACAATTCCTGCGCCAGCCTGAAAATGTAATTCGTGGTGCTTGCTTAAAAAACTTCTAATAATAATGGCGTGGTTAAAGTTACCTTTAAAGTCCATAAAGCCAATGGCGCCACCGTAAAACTCTCTGCTGCTTTTTTCATAGCTTTCAATAAGTTTCATGGCATTATGTTTTGGTGCACCACTAAGTGTTCCTGCCGGAAAAGTATCTGCAACAACCTGCATTGTACTCGTTTTGTCGTGCTTTTGTCCAGTAACTTTGCTTACCAGATGAATAACGTGAGAGAAGAATTGAACTTCTCTATACGTTTCAACAGTAACATTATTTCCATTTCTGCTTAAGTCGTTTCTAGCAAGATCTACCAACATAACGTGTTCGGCATTTTCTTTTTCATCGGCACTTAATTTTTTAGCAAGTTCTGCATCCTGTTCATCATTTCCAGTACGCTTAAATGTACCTGCAATAGGATGTATTTCTGCCTTGCCTTCCTTTACCACCAGTTGTGCCTCTGGAGAACTTCCAAAGATCTTGAAATCACCATAATCAAAATAGAATAGATAAGGTGACGGATTCACACTTCTTAAGGCGCGATACACGTTAAACTCATCTCCCTTAAATTTTTGAGAAAAGCGTTTAGATAATACTATCTGAAACACATCACCACGTTGGCAGTGCTCCTTTCCTTTTCTTACTAAGGCTTTATAATCTTCATCTGAAATATTTGTGCTAACCTCACCATCTTTCTTAAAATTGAAAGATGCAAAGTTCTTTGTTCTGAGTAGTTGCTCAATAGCCTCTAAGTTGCTGCCTGTATTATAGCAATGCGCAAATATGTATACTTCATTATTAAAATGGTTAAAGGCAATAATGTTTTGGTATACCGCATAATAAATATCTGGTATTTCTAAGTTATTAGCTTTCTTGGCAATGTCTATATCTTCAAAATAACGCACTCCATCATAAGCAATGTAACCAAAAAGGCCATTATTTGGGAACTTATGTTCAGAAGTTTCTGCATCAAATAATTTTGAAAATGCTTCAATCTCTAGTGGGACATTAGTAGTCTCATTTATTGAAGACTGTTCTTTTGTGCCGTCTGGAAACTGTTTGATAATTTCTTCATTTTGTATATTTATTGAAGCAATCGGGTTGCAGCATATATAACTAAATGTATTATCATTTGCTCGGTAATCACTACTTTCTAATAAAATACTGTTAGGAAAACGATCTCTAACTTTTAGGTATACAGAAACTGGTGTAATAGTGTCTGCAAGTATTTTAGTGCTGTAAGTTTTAAGTTTGTACATAGGTATAAAAAAATAAAAGCCTGTCGTGACGACAGGCTTTTGGTATTGTATTTACATACTAAGCGTGGCTCACGACTATTGTCTAGAGTTGTTCCACCACCAAGATGTATTGTTTGCTTTCATAATATGCGCCAAATATACTCAGGATTATAATGTTTTAAAACTATTTTAGATAATTTTAAGATAAGATTCCTATGTAAACTTAAATTACGTCGTACATCTATTAAAAACGGCACATTTCTAAATGCAAAGTTTAAAACTTAAGAGTTACGTCTAATTCAAAATTATCTGAAATAGTGTTGTCTCCTAAATTGTCGAAAAAGCTACCACTACCATAACGTACACCATATTTTGTACGATCTATTTTTAAAGATGTTGTTGCTGTATCTTCATTTAAATTAAGTACAAAGTTTACAGGTTCTGTTATATCTTTAATAGTTAAGTCTGCCGTTACGTAATGTCCTTCACTTGTTTTTTCTGCAGACGTAATTACTAGTTTAGATGTAGGAAAATTGTTTACGCCAAAAAAATCGTCAGACTTTAAGTGGCCTTCAAGTTTTCCTTTAGATTCTCCAGTAAGATCTGTAACGTTAATAGAAGTCATATCTATTACAAATTCGCCACCTATAATTGTGTCGTCTTCTAATTGAAGTGTGCCACTTGAAAATTGAATTGTACCTGTATGTGATCCAGTTATTTTCTTTCCTTTCCACACTACAGTGCTGTCTTTAATGTTAATGTCCTTGTTCATAGTTGTAAATGCTAGAGTTGTAAAAATTAGAGTTATGGCAAAAGCGCCTTTTAAAATTTTAGTTGTCATTGTGATTTAGGTTTAAATTAATAATAGTTGTATATACAACAGTTGAGTTAAATTTTTTGATTAGTCGTTTTTTTTCATTTTTAAAAGGAGTGAGGTAAGCTTTATTTTTTCTTCTTTAGTTAAAGCATCTGTCATTTCCTTTTCGTGTTTATCTAAAATAGGGTCAATAACATCAAGTAAGGCTAAGCCCTTTTTAGTAATGGTAATGTTTACTTTTCTTCGATTATTAGGACACGTAACCCTAGATGTAAGACCTTTAGCTATAAGTTTATCTACAAGTCTTGTGGTGTTGCTCATCTTGCTAATCATACGTTCTTGAATGTCTGATAAATTAGCTGGATTTCCTTTTTGTCCTCTTAGGATGCGCAAAACATTAAACTGTTGCATAGATATATCATGTGGTTTAAAGACGTCTTGAATAATATCATTAGCCCACACGTTAGATTTAAATAATTCTATGACAAGTTTTTTGCTTTCCATACTACAAATGTATAAACAATAGTTGTATATACAAATGAAAATGAATTATTTTTATGTGTTGAATATATTTATAGAAAGAACCAATGTTTTAAATTAAATAATTATTCTTAAAAAATTAAACAATTTGTAAAATTACAGGTCAAAAATTAATTATGACTGATAATTGTATAATAAATTAACAAGTTAAGCTAAACTTCTGTTAAACATTATGATGGTCTGCTAATAGGTGTTACATTAGTTGAAAATTTGAAGATGAAGTACGTTTTAATGGCATTATTTATAGCG
The DNA here is from genome assembly GCF_000196315.1 of Croceibacter atlanticus HTCC2559. Taxonomy (NCBI): domain Bacteria; kingdom Pseudomonadati; phylum Bacteroidota; class Flavobacteriia; order Flavobacteriales; family Flavobacteriaceae; genus Croceibacter; species Croceibacter atlanticus. Next base: position 1,430,526 of record NC_014230.1, read on the forward strand.
ACTTTGGTGTCTTGTAAGGCAGACAAAGAAACGCCAGAAGCAATAGATAATTATAATGATGCAGCCTCAGATATTACAATTACCTCTTATGATTATAATGGCTTTAAACCATTCTTAGAAAAACAGGACGGTAAAGTACATATCATTAATTTTTGGGCAACTTGGTGTAAACCTTGTGTTGAAGAATTGCCTTATTTTGAGATGATTAATTCTCAATATTCTAATGAAGATGTTACGGTAACATTGGTAAGTTTAGATATGCCAAGTATGGTAGATGGTCACGTAATTCCTTTTGTAAAAAAGAATCAGATAAAGTCTGATGTTATTCTTTTAGATGATCCTGATGCTAACTTTTGGATTAGAGATATTAATGCACAGTGGACAGGAGCAATTCCTGCAACAATTATTTATAAGAATGGAAAGCAAAAGTTTTATGAGCAAACCTTTACTTTCAACCAACTTCAAAAAGAATTAAAATCATTTCTATGAAAACTTTAAAAATTTTAACCGTATTTACAATTGTTGTTGCAGGAATTGCACTTGCTGCAGACCAATTTATAGGTTTTGATGCTATTAAATCATCAGAAACCAATGGCTATGCAATAGGTGATGCCGCAACAGATTTTTCTCTTAAGAATGTAGATGGTAATATGGTATCTCTTATTGATTATAAAGACGCCAAAGGATTTATAGTCATATTTACGTGTAATCACTGTCCGTATTCTGTTGCCTATGAAGATAGAATTATAGCATTAGACAAAGCTTTTAAAACAAAAGGGTACCCAGTAATTGCCATTAACCCAAACAACCCTGAAGCTTATCCAGATGACAGTTATAAAAAAATGATAGAACGTTCTGTAGAAAAGGGCTTTACGTTTCCATATTTATTTGATGATGGTCAAACCATATATCCTCAATACGGTGCAACCAAAACACCACACGTTTATGTTCTAGAAAAAGTTGGTCAGGAAAATATTGTAAAATATATAGGCGCAATAGATAATAATTACAAAGATGAAAAGCTGGCAACCGATAAATATGTTGAAGATGCTGTAAACGCACTTCTAAACAACGAACCAGTTAAAGTAGAAACTACACGAGCGATAGGATGTAGTATTAAATCTTAAATAAAACACCGATTAAAATTAAAAGCCTTGTGTAAAATACAAGGCTTTTTTTATGCGGTATTTTGTATTTTTGAAAAAACTTAAAACTATGATTCTTGACCAGTTATATACCAAGTGTCTAGCAGAAGCTACATACTATATCACATCTGGAAAAGAGGCGGCTATTGTTGATCCTTTAAGGGAAACAGAACCTTATCTTGAACGATTAAAAAATGATGGTGCCACTTTAAAATATATTTTCCTTACCCATTTTCATGCAGACTTTGTTTCTGGTCACGTAGATTTGGCCTTAAAGACAGGCGCACGTATTGTTTTAGGACCAAATGCAACTGCAGCTTATGAGTTTCATCAAGCTAAAGATGGTGAGATCTTTACATTGGGAGACTTAAAAATAAAGGCATTGCATACGCCAGGACATACAATGGAAAGTACGTGTTATCTGTTGTTTACAGAAAAGGGAGAACAACATGCAATCTTTACAGGAGACACCTTATTTATAGGAGATGTGGGACGACCAGATTTAGCTGTAAAAAGCGACCTGACAACTGCAGATCTTGCAGGCTATCTATATGAGTCTTTACGAAACAAAATTATGCCGTTGGATGATCATATTATAGTATATCCAGCACATGGTGCAGGATCTGCTTGTGGAAAGAATATGAGTTCTGAAACCTATGACACCTTAGGCAGTCAAAAAAAGCTTAACTACGCTTTAGATTCTAAACTTTCGAAAACTGAGTTTGTAAATATGACTACAGAAGGTTTAGCAGAACCACCACAGTATTTCCCCTTAAACGTAGCAATGAATAAAGCGGTAAACTCGACAATAGATTCTATTTTAGGTTCTGGAACAACCGCACTTTCACCGTTGGAGTTTCAAAACCTAGCGAGCCAAGAAGATGTTTTAATTTTAGATGTAAGAACTCCAAATGACTATGCTAAAGGCAGTGTGAAAAATGCTTGGTTTATAGGGTTAGATGGTACCTTTGCACCTTGGGTAGGCGCTTTAATAGAAGACATTCATCAAAAAATTATTCTTATAGCACCAGAAGGCAGAGAAGCAGAAGCTGTTACAAGAATGGCTAGAGTAGGCTATGATAATACTTTAGGTTATTTATCTGGAGGTATGGCAGCTTGGGAACGAGCAGGTTTTCCAGTTGAAAAAACAGGAAACATATCTGCTCAAGAATTTGTAGATGGTATTCAACTTGGAGAGATTAAAAATCCTTTAGATGTTAGAAAAACACCTGAGTATGATACAAAGCATATAGAAGATATTGCACTATTACCATTAGATGATATTCATAAGAAATTATCTTCACTACAGCCACAATCTACGTATCATGTACATTGTGCTGGAGGCTACAGATCTATGATATTCTCATCTATCGCTAAATCTAAGGGATATCTAAACATGGTAAATGTAGAAGGCGGATTTGGAGCCATTAAAAAAACTAATTTAAAATCGTTGAACTTAGTTTCAACTTCAACAATAGACTTATAACATGGAGAATTTAACAAATGAACAATGGCAAGAACGTCTTGCAAAAGATGAAAATGCTGTAGTATTAGATGTAAGAACTCAGGAAGAAGTAGATGAAGGTGTAATACCAAACGCACAACATTTAGATATTTACGATAGTGCCGGTTTTATGCAAGGTGTTCAAGAAATGGATAAATCTAAAAGCTATTATGTGTATTGCAGAAGTGGTGGAAGAAGCCAACAAGCCTGTATGCTTATGAACCAAATGGGTATTGAGAATACCTATAATCTTAAAACTGGTTTTTCTGAATGGGATGGCGAAACTTCTAAACTATAACCAATGCTTAGAACATATATTAAAACTATATTGATTGTTTTAGGTTTTGGGTTATCCTCTTGTAACTCTCAAACTACAGAAGTTATTACTGTAGTAAATGAAGAAGAGTTTAATACTTTACTAGCCAATAACAGTAATGCACAACTTATAGATGTTAGAACAGTAAATGAGTTTAATAACGGCTTCATTAATAACGCAGAAAATATAGTTTATGATATTAACTTTAAAAATAAACTGGAAGCATTAGATAAAACGAAGCCTGTAATGGTGTATTGCAAAAGTGGAGGAAGAAGTGCTAAAGCATCAAAAATTCTCGAAGCAGAAGGCTTTAAAATAGTATACGACCTAGATGGTGGTTATGATAATTATAGAAAAAAGGCTCAATAAAAATTGAGCCTTTTAAATATGAAAACTTTAATATCCCGCATTCGTATTATTACATAACATCTCTTACAAATTATGTGGTGCGTTCTATTAGTTCAAATATAACAGAACTATAATTTACTATGTGTTAACGAAATCTTAATAATTCACTCTAATTATATAACTGTTAAATATTAATGTATTTAAACATACTAAAAGTGTACTTAAACGAGTAGTGTTAAAATTAATTTTAAGACAATCTTTAATTAGCTTGTTTGCCTGTGAATAATTTCTGAAGACACTATTGTTCTTTTATTTGTCACCACATTTTGAGACAATTGATGTAATAGTTGTAATGCGGCTATTTCACCAATTTTAAACCCATGTTGATTAATCGTACTTAGTTTTGGAGACATGTGTTCTGCAATTTTAGTATTTGCATAACCAATAAGTGCTATGTCTTTCGGTATCTGTTTGTTTAGCTCTTTAGTCATTTTATGAGCACCTAAAGAAGACTCTTCATCTAATGCAATTATAGCGTCTATCTCAAGATTGGAAGTTAAGAATGATTTAAAGTCGCTTTCCACAGTAGGTGATGTTGTTTTTAGCACAATCTCTAATTGAGCCTCATTACTAAATTCTTCAAGCGCTTTTTTGTAACCTTCATAGCGTTCTTTACCTACATTTAAATTTTGTAATGTAGTAACTAATGCTATATGTTTCTTGCCTTTAGTTTTAAGATAAGAAGTAGCCTCATAAACCGCTTGTTTATCATTTCCTATAACTGTATTGCTTTCTATGGCTTCGGCAACACGATCAAACATTACAATTGGCTTTTTAAGAGCTAAGGCATTTTTGTAATGTTCTACATCTTTTAATTGTTGAGTTTCTTCAGCAACAGAAATTATAAAGCCATCAACTAATCCATTTGCTAAGCTGTTTAAATGCTGCTTTTCTTTTTTGTGAGATTCATTGGTAATACTAATAAGGATATTGTAACCTGTATTTTCTATGGTCTGCTCAATACCATTAAGTACATTATTAAAAAAATAGTTTTGAATACTCGGCAAGACAACGCCTATTGTCTTTGTCTTCCCAGATTTTAAATTTACAGCAACTCTGTTAGGTTGGTAATTATATAATTTGGCAACTTCTTTAACTCTATCTTTTGTGAGTTGACTTATCTCGCTACTATCATTTAAAGATTTTGAAATGGTAGAAATAGATAGATTTAAAATCTTAGATAGACCCTTTAAGGTAATGTTGCTATTTGATGCCATAATAATAAAATATAACAGTAAATATACCACAAGCCTCTTAAGTATGCATTAGGCTTGTGGTATATAAGTTTTAATGGCTGTGTCCTGCACTACCTTTTTTAAGTTCTGCCATAAGATAATAGGCATTATTATAGGCAAATTTAGAATCTGGTTTAGGAGTTTCAAGAAATGATATGGCTGTCCAGTTACCTTCTGTAGTACCAGTAATAACCTCTACAGGTTTTAAACTCCAATCTTCACCTTCTTTTTCAACGCTAAAAATATAATGTTTACCGCCATCTTCTATAATAGCAGATTCTGGTATTGCGGTAAGCTGTGTAGCATTAGCTTCTATACGACCTTGAATATACATTCCTGGTATAAGGTTGCCTTCCTTATTTTCTATTTCTGCGTGAACATGTAAGGCTTTTGTTTCTTGTTCAAAAGTTTTGCCTATGGAATAAATTTCTGCAGTAAGCTCTTTACCTGGCATAGACTGTATATTGAAACTTACCTTTTGTCCAATTTTTAATTGATGCACATCCTTTTCAAAAACCATTAAATCTGCGTGAACGTGATGTGTGTTTACCACTTCGAATAATGGCGTTTGAGGTTCTACATACTGTCCAGTTTTAACTTCAACTTTTTGTACAAACCCTTCAATCGGACTACGTAATGCAACACGTTGGTAAATAGTTCCATTTTCTATACCAGTTGCACTAATATTTAATTGTCTTAACTGTGCTTTCAGCCCATTTGCTTTTGCTTTAGAAGCTTTAAAGTTAGCTTCGGCTTTTTCGAAATTAGCACCGCTACCTACACCAGCATCATACAATTTCTTTTGGCGTAAATAGTCCTTCTCTAAAAATTCTGAATTGCTGTATGCATTTAAATAATCGGTTTGAATTTGAATAATATTAGGATGAGATAAAAAAGCCACAGTTTCTCCTTTTGCCACTTTATCACCTTCAATCACTTCAATTGAAACAACATTTGCTCCAACAGTCGTAGTAATTTCTGCTTCATTTTGTGGTGGCACTTCTAAGGTTCCGTTAGCTTCTATGTAGCCACTCATAGTTCTTACCTGTAAAGTGTCTGCTTGCATTTGTAAAGCATTATACTGCTGAGGTGTTAACATAACATCGGTCATTGTGCCTTCTGTATGTTCTGTGTGTGTGTCTTTTTGCTTTGTTTCTTTAGTATTGCAAGCACCTATTAAAAGTAGACTGCTAAGCAAGACTATTCTGTTTAAATTTATAATTGATGTCATAATTATCGCGTGTAATATTGTAATTGAAATAATGATATTAAATACTGGTCTAACGCTTGTAAAGCATGTAGCTCAACATCTATAGCTTCTTTAATAATTTGTGTGAAAGCGGCATAATCTATAGCACCTTCTTTATAAGCTAGTAATGCGCCATCACGTTGTTGTTTTGCAAGTTGTAAAGCATCATCTTTATAAAATTCCCAAGATACCTTGTTCGTGTTATAACGTTGTAATGCTTGTTGTAACTTAGAGGTGAGTAGCTCTTGTTTATAAGACGCGTTTAATTGCACAATTTGAGTATTTACTTTTGAAGCTTTAGCTAAGCTTTGTTCTTCTCCAGATAATAATGGTATGCTAATTCCTGCTTGATAACTGTAAAATCCAGAGTTGCCATTAACGCGCTGCAAGCCACCTTGAATATTAAATTTTGGAAGCAAATCTGCTTTTGCAGCCGTGTATGCGGCTTCTGTTTTGTCTAGTTCCTTGCTTACTAGCAAAAGTTCAGGATGATTTAATAACCCTTCAGCAGTTGGTAATGCGGTTAATTTTTGCTCAACATGATCATCTGGAACAGTATAGAATTCTTTTGAAGCTAACCATAAATTTAAATGCTCTAAGGAAATTTGAAACTCACTTTCATACTGTCTAAATGAATTTGAAATTTGAAGCGCTTGGTTTTTAGCTGAAGCATATTCTAATTTTGAAATAGATTCAACTTCATAGTTTAAGCTTACAGCAGATAAAAATGTACCATATACACTATCTAGCTCCTTATATAAATTTAGTTTCTGGTTAGCCACGTATGCAGTTGCCCAGGCTTTTTTTACCTCTAATTCCAGTTGCAATTCAGAAACTAATAATGCAGATTCTGCAACAGCAACTTTCTGCTTTAGAAGCTTATTTTTGGCAGAAATCCCTAGTAAATCTATGTTTTGTTGGCCAAGACCAATTGGTGTATAAATTCCACGATTGTCCCCAATTTCTTCTCCACTTGTAAAAACTTTTGTGGTCCCTAAATCTAGAACACTGCTTTTAAAAGATTCTTGTTTGGTTATCTCTAATGCTTTAGCTTTTAGTAGCGGAAAATTTTCTTTAGACATTGTTACCGCTTCCTCCAAAGTAATAACGGGTAGTTTCTCTTGTGAATGTCCTGCCAATGGAAAAAACAAGCACGCAACTATACTAAGCAACATAGCATATTTTGGTTGAAGTTTTATAGATCTAAACGAGCGTTGTTCTACCCAATGATAGCATATTGGTAAAATAAATAAGGTGAGTAACGTAGAGGTAATAAGACCTCCAATTACTACTGTTGCAAGTGGACGTTGTACTTCAGCACCTGCAGAAGCTGAAATGGCAATGGTAAAAAGCCTAAAATATCTGTAAATGCAGTTAATAATATAGGTCTAATTCTTCGTTTTGTTCCTTGTAAAATTCGGTCTTTAAGATTGGTGACACCTTCTTCCTTAAGTTCATTTAAACCGCTCACCATAACTAAACCATTTAGCACAGCAACGCCAAATAGCACGATGAAACCTACACCTGCAGAAATGCTAAAAGGCATACCTCTTAACCATAAAGCTAAAATACCTCCAATAGTTGCCATTGGTATAGCCAAGTAAATCATTACGGTTTGAGGAAATGATTTTAACGCAAAGTAAATAAGTACAAAGATGAGCACTAAAGCTATTGGTACAACAGTTTTTAGTTTAGAGCTGGCACGTTCTAAATTTTCAAATGCGCCACCATATCTTATAAAGTATCCTGGTGGTAATTCAAATTTTTCATCTAATACGTTTTGAATGTCTAAAACAACAGACTGTACATCTCTATCTCTTATATTAATGCCAACATAGGTTCTTCTATTCGTGTTATCTCTGCTAATTTGCATAGGACCTGGCTCGTAGCTAATCTTGGCCACTTCTCTAAGTGGTATTTGTGAGCCATTAGGTAAATTAACAAAGAGGTTTTGCAAATCTTCAATCCTAGTCCTGTTGTCTTCTGAAAATCTTACTACAAGATCAAACCGTTTTTCTCCTTCAAAAATAACGCCTGCTTTACCACCTGCAAAAGCAGTTTGTAATGTGGTGTTTAATTCATTTATATTAAGCCCATATTGTGCAACTTTTAAACGGTTGTATTTAACTGTAATTTGTGGTAAACCATCTGTAGCTTCAACTTTTAAGTCTGCAACACCTGGAATATTTGAAATTAGAGCACCCATTTCTTGAGCCTTACTAGCAAGAATATTAAGGTCTTCGCCAAACAGCTTAATAGCAACATCTTCTCTCACACCAGTTAAAAGCTCATTAAATCGCATTTCGATAGGTTGGGTAAACTCATAATTAACACCTGGTAAAATGCTTATTTCCTCTTTAATTTTATTTAAAAGGTCATCTTTAGAGTCTGTAGTAACCCATTCTTCTTGTGGTTTTAAAATAATAAAGACGTCTGCAATATCCATAGGCATAGGATCTGTAGGAACATCTGCCACGCCAATCCTGCTAATTACAGATTGTGCTTCGGGAAATTTTGCTTTTATTATGCGTTCTACTTTAGTAGTCGTTTCAATAGTTTCAGAAAGGGAACTGCCTGGTTTTAAAATTACATGAAATGCTATGTCTCCTTCATCGAGTTGTGGTATAAACTCGCCACCCATCTTATAAAATAAAACTATTGTTATTCCAAATAATAAAATGGCAGACCCGATAATGAGTTTACCATGTTTTAATGCAGTTTTAAGTAGCGGTTCATATTTTTTCTCAATCCATAAAACTGCCTTGTCTCCAAATGATATCTTGTGTTCTTTGGGAATTTTAAGAACTAATGCGGAAACCATAGGCACATAGGTTAAACATAACAACATTGCACCAATCATAGCAAAGATGAAGGTAAGTGCCATTGGCTGAAACATTTTGCCCTCAACACCTTCCAGAGCCAGAATAGGTAAAAACACTATAAGTATAATAAGTTGACCAAAAAATGCTGCATTCATCATTTTTTTAGATGATTTTGCGGCGATTTCATCTGTAGTTACTACAGATTCGGTTTTATTTTTACGAGCATATCTATACATTAAAAACACGGTAGACTCGACAATAATTACAGCACCATCTACTATAATTCCAAAATCTATTGCTCCTAAGCTCATAAGATTTGCCCACACATTAAAAACGTTCATTAATATGAAGGCAAATAATAATGAAAGTGGAATAGTGGACGCTACTATTAATCCGCCACGCCAATTTCCTAGCAATAGGACAAGTACAAAAATTACAATGAGACCACCTTCCAGTAAATTTCTTTTTACTGTGCCGGTAGTTTCTGCAATAAGTTCACTTCGGTCTAAAAAGGGTTCAATGCGAATACCTTCGGGTAAAGATTTTTGAATTTCGGTAATACGTGCGGTTACATTTTTAATAACTTCATTAGAGTTTGCGCCCTTTAGCATTAAAATCATACCTCCAACAGCTTCACCTTTGCCATCTTTAGTTAAGGCACCATATCTTACATTTTTACCAATACGTACAGAACCTACATCTTTAATTTTAATAGGAATACCATCTCTATTAGCCACAACAATGTTTTCTATATCTAAAACTGTTCTGGCAAGACCTTCACCTCTTATAAAATTTGCTTGTTTGTTGCGCTCAATATAAGCGCCACCTGTATTTTGATTATTCTGCTCTAAAGCATGAAAGAGTTCTGTGATAGAAATATTTAAAGCTTTAAGGTTACTTGGGTTTACAGCAACCTCATATTGTTTTTTATTGCCTCCAAAAGCATTAACCTCTATAACACCTGGCACCATAGCCATTTGGCGGCGCACAATCCAGTCTTGTATAGTACGTAGCTCTGTAATATCATAATTGTCTTTATACGCATCATCTACCTCTAAAGTGTATTGATAAATTTCTCCCAAACCCGTTGAGATAGGTCCCATTGCAGGCTTACCAAATCCTTCAGGTATTTGTTCTTGAACTTCTGGGAGTTTTTCTGAAACTAATTGTCTTGGTAAGTAAGTACCTATATCATCATTAAAGACAATGGTTACTACAGAAAGACCAAATCTGGAAACAGACCTTATTTCTTCAACATTTGGTAAGTTGCTCATGGCAATTTCAACCGGATAGGTTACAAATTGCTCTATATCTTCTGTACCAAGGTTTGGAGATTGAGTGATTACTTGTACCTGGTTGTTAGTTATGTCGGGTACAGCATCAATAGGAACTTGGGTTATACTCCAAATGCCAGCACCAATAAGTGCTAGTGTAAATAACCCAATGATGAATTTATTATTGATTGAAAAATCAATGATTTTATTAATCATGGAAATTGAATTTATTCAGTTATAATTTAAATTCCTCTATTATTTAAAAAAGAGAAATCTCGATTGGACGTAGGTGTCCCTATACTGAATTAAACTCGTGGTGGTTGTAGGATAGAAGTGTTGTAGGTATTTACGTGACCTTCAAAATAAATGAATACATCTTGAAATACTAGTGGAATAGCAGGCTCAAGATTAGGTAATTTAAAATCTATAGTATGTATTTGGCAACAGTGACAAATACAAAATGGCGAACAAATATCTGTATCACTATGATCATGTGAATCTGTACTTTGTACCTCTTGACAGGTTTCATAAGTATCTTCTTTAGGCTCTGGTTTGTCATCTCCACAAGGGACAAAGTTTAGAGCCAGCATATAAAAAGATAGTATGACAGTAATATATTTCACACTGTAAATATAAGAATAATAACGAGTGTGTTTAAGTGGTGCTTTTAGATACTGTTATTTAATTTTCTGTAATGTCTGTTATTCCTAATGTATTGTAAAGCTTAGCCAACGCAGTAAGTTGTTTAACAGAAAGCGTATTTTCCTTAAGCTTAGCACTAATTAGTTTTTGCTCTCTAGAGTTTATTAAAAACAGAGAGCTTTCTCCCAAGCCAAATTTTCGTTCTTCTGCAGATACCAAGACAGAATAATTAACTACAATATCTTTAATTAAGGAATACTGAGTGCTAAGTGAATTAATCTCAAGGTTAATTGCTTCAATCTTATTTTTAAGGCTTAGTGATACGGCTTGATTTTCAAGCTCTGCATCGGCTAGTTTTAGGTTAGCTAATTTTAAATCACCACGTTCTTTTCTTAACAATATTGGTACACTTACATTTAGTGCTGCTTTATAATTTGCAGTATTAAAGCTGTCTAGATTATCATATTCTGTAGATAAAAAATTGTATTGCAAATTTACCTTAGGTAGTAGTTTGTTAATTTTTAAATTACGATCTACTTCTAAGCTGCCAATTTTAGCCTCCAAACTTCTTATTTTAGGATGATTTTCTTCTAATAAATTAGTATTTGTAATACCACTTAGGATTAAGTTTTCTTTCAGAATTTCTAAGCTTGGTATTTCCGGTGTTACTGCATCTTCAATTGTTAAGGGAACATTTTCTAACCATAAAAAGTTTGATGCTTTTAATTTTGCCTTTCTTCTTTTTAAACGTGCCGCTTCTAACTCCAACGTCCTGTTTTGTACCGTAATCTTTGCTTCTGTTATATCTATTTCTGCTTTATCACCTTCTTCTACACTACGTGTAATTGCTTGAAGTCTGGTAGTAGAGTTTTCTAAAAAACTTTCGTAAATACGTTCTTCCTGCCAGGCTTCTATCCATTCAAAATAGGCGAGGCTTGCGTTGTACAACACATTGTTTACAAGAAGGTCTCTATCTGCTTTAGATTGTGATAAGAAGTATTTTGCCTTTTTTAACGACGCCATTCGTTCATTAATTAAAAAGCCTTGTGCTAAAGAAAAGGATATGCCTGCACTATACAAACCATCTTCTGGGACAGTAAAACTTGGGTCTAAAAATTCTCCAGAATTATCTTCAAAGTTTCCTTTAAACTCTATGCCATACCACGTTGGAATTTTAAATGCAGTATTTAATTTATCATAATATGTGGTGCCTTTAAATTTCTTTCGTGTATAATCTACCTCAATCTTAGGATCAAACGCACCTCTAGCTTTTAAGAGGTTTGCTTCTCCTACAGAAAGCGTTAAGTTAGCTTGTTTAAATAATGGATGGTACTTCTTTACAAAAGCGAGATATTCTTCAAAAGAAATAGATTCATTTAAAGTTGGCTGTGCAAAACCACAACCCATAAAAGCTAAAATAACTAATACTGTTTTTAAGTATTTAGACATGCGATTTAAAATTTATTTAGATGTAGTTGCAGTTTTTGGGGTATAATAATCTGGTGGAAACCCATTAATTTTTCGCCATAACTCATACCAGATAGGCACATCATTTAGCAGTGCTATGGTGCGTGCGCCAGAACCAACCCTAACATTTTTTGGCCAAGTTTCCTTTGTTTCATCTGGAGCTATTAGGACTCTAAACTTTCCGTTAGGACTTATAAATGTTTCAACCGCGACAACTTTTCCTCCATAAGTTCCAAAAGAGGCATCTGGCCAACCGCTAAAAACAATGGCAGGCCAACCATCAAACTGCACTCGTATTTGTTCTCCTACATGAATAAGAGGCAGATCAATAGGTGCAACGTAGGTTTCTACAGCTAAATCATAGTCTGATGGCATAATACCAACCAATTGTTCACCTTCTTTAAATGTTTCCCCAATACCAGCTCTAATAGCTTTATTAATGTATCCATTTTGAGGCGCCAGGATAAACCTCATTTTATCCCTTAATTCATAGTTGGTTGAAGCATTTTCAAGTTTTGATATTTGTGCCTCTGTATCATACTGTGCAGAAGATGCCGTGTACTTGTCGCTTTGTGCTTTGCTAATTTTATCTGCATATTCAGCACTGGTACGTGTTATGTCTATTCGTGCATTTATAAGATCGTTTTTACTAGCTAAGAGTTTATTTTCTTGGCTAATAAGTTTAGCTTCTGTTTCTTGTAGTTTTAAGCGCTTGTCTTCAACATCTGCAGTAGATTTAAGTCCTTCCTCCTGCAAGGTTACCGTTCGGTTATATTGTTTCTCTGCAATATCCTTATTTGTTTTGGCAGCAATAAGATCTATACTATCACTTTTAACCTTGTATTGAGCTTGTTTTAATTTATTTTCTGCTTGTTCTATTTTTAATTGACGTTCGCTTCTTAGTGCAGAAACCTGATTGTCTAATGCTTTTACTTTTTCCTTGTATGAGGATAGTGCATTTGTTTTTGCATCACGTTGTTCCTTTGTTCGTAATACTAAGTTAGGATCCTGATATTCATTTTTTATTTCAGAAATAAATAAAATTGTGTCTCCTTTATTTACGTAATCTCCTTCTCTTACAAACCATTCTTCTATACGACCAGGAATAGGAGACTGTATAGTTTGTGGGCGTTGCTCAGGTGTGAGTGTGGTAACTGCACCTGTTCCTGTAACTGTCTGCGTCCAAGGTAAAAATAGAATGATGATGCCTATAATTGCAAAGGTGAACAGAAACTGATTAAAGTATTTAAAATGCCTTATATGATGCGCCTTTGTAAACGCTGAATATTTAGACAAATTCACCTTTTTGTTAAGCTGATTATGTGAGATGTTAAGCATATATATAATCTTAAGATGAAGTGTTAACTTTATGTAGAGAAAGCTGCTTATTGCATACATCTTCCCAATCGGTATGTTTTCCAGAAACAATTAGAAGCCAATCTCTATTTGGATCTGATAAAAATCGAATTAGTTCTTGAGCCTCGTGATCTTCAAAATGCTCTAAGGCATCTTTTAAAATTAATATCTTAGGATTGTGCACTATAGCTCTTGCTATAAGTAGCCTCTTTGAAACTGTATGCGGTATTTTTTGACCTTCAGAAAAAATAAAATCTTCTATGCCTCTTGGTTGTTTTCGTACAAACTCTAAAAGACCTACATCTCTAATGGTTTGGTTAACCTTATCAATAGTAATGTTTGTATTGCCTAATGTTATGTTTTCTAAAATACTACCTTCAAAAGGCATTTGTTCTGGTAATACTTGCCCAATTTGAGATCTGTATGTATTCATGTGCATGCCTTTTATATTAAAGTCATTTACATAAATAGATCCTGATGTGGGTTCAATAATTCCTGAAAGTAACTTTAATAGTGTTGTCTTTCCAGAACCAGATGGACCATCTATAAAGATTCTGTCTTTAGGATTTAATTCTAAATTTAGATTTTGCAAAATAGTGTCTCCAGTGCCACCAACATAGCTCACATTATCTAGTGAAATGGTAGCCTCTTTATTACTCTTAAAAGGATTTGTGCCATCTTGTGACTCTAATTCTTTGTCTACTACTTGACCAATTTTTTCTAAGGAAGTTAAGACGTCATAAAAACTTTCTAAACCAGTAACCAATTTTTCAACTGAATTAATTACTAAAAGGATTATAATTTCTGCAGCCACAAATTGACCAATATTCATTTCTTGGTTAAGTACTAAAAGACCTCCTATAAGTAACAATCCAGCTGTTACCAATACCTTAAAGCCTATCATCTGCACAAATTGAAGCATTAAGATTTTAAAGTGTGTTTCTCTAGACTCAAGGTAAGACTCGGTTAGTTTGTTATTTCTGTCCATTGCTAAAGATGTATTCCCAGAAAGTTTAAAACTTGTAATTGAACGTGCTATCTCCTGAAGCCAATGTGCAACTGCATACTTGCTTTTAGATTCGTTTAAACTAGATATAAGTCCTTTTCTAGCTGTAAGATTAAACACGACATATACCATAATAACGAGCAGTAAGCCATAAATAATAAAAAATGGGTGATAAAGTGAGAGCAGTATTAATCCAAATATTATTTGAAGTATTGCAGCAGGAAAGTCTAATAAAATTTTAGCTAAGCCTTTCTGAACAGTAAGTGTGTCAAAAAACCTATTCGCTAATTCTGGCGGATAATAGTGGTTAAACTCACTCGATTTTATTTTAGGAAACCTATATGCAAACTCAAAAGAAGACCTTGTAAAGATCTTTTGTTGCATATTTTCAAGAATACGTATTTGCATAACTTGAAGGATACCTTGAAAGGCAACGCCAACTGTAACTAAAATCACTAAAATTATCCACGATGTAGATACTTGAGCACCTTGTATAAGGTTTACAATAGCTTGTATCCCTAACGGAAGCGTAAGTGCTACTAATCCTGAGAAAATAGCATAATAAAAGATTTGCCTAAGATCTCTCTTGTCTAATTTTAGCAGATTTACAAACCGCTGCCAAGGAGTCATATCTTTATTCATCGAGATTAATATTTAATGTTTTAAAAATTAAATGAGAAAAGTAAGCTGTAGGTTTTGTTGCTTCATTACAATCTGTGATTGTTGGAAAATGATCTGCTAAGAAATATTGATGCAAAGAACCCTCAACCAATGTACTAGCTAACGATGCAGGATATGGGTAGTTTTTATCTACTTCTACAATACAATCTTTAATACGAGAAATGAGTCTTTTGTAAATTGAAAAATATCCTTCCTTGTTTTCTATATCAACTTCCTTTGTCAGAAAGGATTTTGAATATTCACTGATGACAATTTTGTTTAGAAGCATTTCATTTATATGAGAGAACTTAGAGTCGTTTTCTGTTTTTTTAGAGACTATCTCTATAATCTTCTCTAACTTCTTTACATTATTCTCTATGCTATAGGTTTCAAAAACAATTTGATACTCTATCCAAGCCCAATACCAAGATGTTAAATAGAGTAGGAGCTTATGCTTGTTTTCAAAATACCTATAAATAGAGCTTTCGTTTGAGTTTATCTTAAGTCCTAATTTTCTAAAAGTAAATGACTCAAAGCCAATTTCATTAATTAAAATGATACTGTGCTCCACGATACGCTTACCAAGATCTGATGTTTCGGGATCTTTTAAATACGTTTTATCGTTAACTTTTATTTGAAGTGTTTTTAGTAATTCCTTCATCATGCATTAATTATACACAAATATAATAGTAATACTATTAGTATGTATGTATTTTGCTATTAATTAACAGTTGTGTAACTTTTAATTTTGTGTTAATAAAGGGTTTAGCTTCTTGGCATGTAAATAGTATTAAAAATCAAAAAAACCACCAACAAACACTGTATAAACAAGTGTTTGTTGATGGTTTTATTATAATTGTGACCGCGAAGGGATTCAAACCCCCAACCCTCAGAGCCGAAATCTGATGCGCTATTCAGTTGCGCCACGCGGCCTTTTAAGTCTTAAAGTTCTTAGTGTTTAAAATTTTGGTAATTACGCCAACTTAGATTTAACTATTGTAGAAATAGTTTTACCATCTGCTTTTCCAGAAAGTTGACCACTAGCCATTCCCATTACTTTACCCATATCTGCCATAGAAGATGCGCCAGTTTTTGCAATGATATCTTCAACAACTTTAGCAACTTCCTCTTCACTCATTTGCTCTGGTAAAAAGCTCTCAATAACTTTTGCCTGCTCTAATTCTGGTGCTGCAAGGTCTTCTCTTCCTTGTTCTAGATAAATAGCGGCACTGTCTTTACGTTGTTTAACTAATTTTTGAAGCATTTTTAATTCTTGTTCTTCAGAAATTTCTTCTTTAGAACCTGTTTCGGTTTGCGCTAACAGCAATGCCGATTTTATTGCACGAAGACTGGTTAAAGCGTTTTGATCTTTAGCCTTCATAGCTTCTTTCATCTTCGTCATTACATCTGCAGATAAGCTCATAATTGTTTGTTTTAGATAGTGCGAATATAAGAAATAGGAGTCAAAAAAAATCCGCTTCTTGTGGGAAGCGGATTGTTATATAATTAAGCAAACGCTTAATCTACATTGTCATGAAGAAAAGAGTTGTTACTGCGTAACGTAATTTCATCTTCATCTGTATTTAACGTTGTTCTTGAAAGTTTAGAGTCTTCTGGCTTACGCTCTAAATCTACACCTGCACGTTTATAAGCAGGTTGTTTTTCTATCTCGTCTATATGGTTTGTACTACTTCTAAATTTGTAGTTAAACTCTTTCATCTTTGCTCTACGTTCTGCAGCTCTATCTATAAGGTCTTTAGAAATAGGTTGATTAAAAGGGTCTTCATCATTATCATTTGGTGTAGTCTCTGGCGCTTTAACGGTTTTTGTTTCCATTCTTAAAGACTCCTCAACTTCCTCTACTTTCTTAGCAACAGGCTTAGCTTGTTCTAGTTCATCTTCTAAATCCATATAGTCATCTAAACTATAGCGAGTAGTTCCTCCAGATGTTGTTTCTGTAACTGGAATAATCTCTATAGATTCTTTAACCTCAATATTTCTTGCATTATTAGTGTCTTCAGTTAAATTAAAAACTACAGGCTCTTCGTGCTCTTCTTCAGCTTCAGGTTGTGTTTGAGCTGTCTCTTTAGAAGTGTTTATAGGAAAATCAAAAGAAAATGTAAATTGATCTTCTTCTTCAGTTTCTGTTGTAGTTGTTGAGTTCTTTACTTCTTCAGCATCAACTACGCGCATATCTTTTATGTGATCTGTAGTTTCAACTATAATGAACTCTTCATCTTCTATGTGATTAGGCGCATCTAGAACCTCTTTAACTTCTTCATAGATTACGTCTATGTTTTTAATGCTGTTGGTTGTCTGTACTAAATCCATTTTTGGTTTAGCAGGCTCTGTAACATCATCTTCTAAAACGTGAACTATTTTAGTTGGTTTTGGTGGTTCTGGAGTTTCATTTACAACGGGCCGAGGCATTGTTGGAGTGCTTGTTTTCTTTGCACTTAAATCCTGTACTGCTTTTTGCTCGTCTTCTAATGTGTGTATTATTTTTTTTGTTTCTGTATTAGAGATTTCATTTTGCTGTTCTGCATTAAAACCGGTTGCAATTATTGTTACAGAAACTGCATCTTCTAAACTGTCATCTTCACCAACACCCATAATAATGTTAGCACCATGACCAGCTTCGTTTTGAATGTGTTCGTTTATTTCTCCAATTTCATCTAATGTAATTTCTTCTGTTCCAGAAACGATAAGTAGCAATACGTTTTTAGCACCAGAAATTTTATTGTCATTTAATAACGGAGAGTCTAAAGCTTTAGTAATAGCATCTTGAGCTCTAGAACCGCCAGAAGCTGTTGCAGATCCCATAATAGCCGTACCACTATTGCTTAATACTGTTTTAGCATCGCGCAAGTCAATGTTTTGCGTATAGTGATGTGTTATTACCTCTGCAATACCTCGAGCTGCGGTTGCTAAGACTTCGTCTGCTTTAGAGAATCCAGCTTTAAAGCCTAGGTTACCATAAACTTCTCTAAGCTTATTGTTATTTATAATTATTAATGAGTCTACATTTCGGCGTAATTTTTCGACACCAATTTGTGCTTGCTCATTTCTCATTTTACCTTCAAACTGAAACGGGATAGTTACAATACCTACGGTAAGAATATCCATTTCTTTAGCTTGTTTGGCAATAATTGGAGCAGCACCTGTTCCTGTACCACCACCCATTCCAGCAGTGATAAACAGCATTTTTGTGTTAGTGTCCAACATTTGTTTTATATCCTCAAAGCTTTCGATTGCAGCTTGTTCACCAACTTCTGGGTTAGCTCCTGCACCCAAACCTTCAGTTAGGGTAACTCCTAATTGAATTTTATTTGGAATGCTGCTGTTTTCTAATGCTTGAGCATCTGTATTAAAGATTACAAAGTCTACACCTTTAATACCTTGTTGAAACATATGGTTTATGGCATTGCTACCACCACCACCTACACCGATGACCTTAATAACGTTCGATTGGTTTTTAGGCAAATCGAATGCAATGTTTTCGAATTCTGTGCTACTCATAATTCAAATTTTTATTGTGTTATACTCCTTTTACTGAGCTTTTTTTATTCTTTTTCTTTTTTTATTCTGCGTTGTCTAGAAAATCCTTGAATTTATCTACCCATTTGTCAAAGAAATTTTTACGTTCCTTATGTTCTCTAACCAATTGCTCTGTCTCTTCAGACATAGGTTGGTCTTCGTAGGTATCATCCTGAGACTCTTCAACAACTTCCTCTTTTGCTACGAGAGGTTTCTTTTTGTTTTCTTCTAAACTATTCATAACAAGACCTACTGCTGTTGCATATTGTGGGCTTGTTAACTCTTTTTCATTATCATGAGCTAAATGCTCATTAGGAAATCCAATTCTGGTATCCATACCGGTAATGTACTCCACTAATTGCTTAAGATGTTTAAGCTGCGCGCCACCACCAGTTAAGACAATTCCTGCAATTAATTTTTTCTTTTGCTCTTCGTGTCCATAATTCTTTATTTCCAAATACGCTTGCTCTATGATCTCTACCACTCGAGCGTGAATAATTTTGGACAAGTTTTTTAATGTAATTTCTTTTGGTTCACGACCTCTTAATCCTGGTATTGAAACTATTTCATTATCCTTATTCTCTCCTGGCCACGCAGAACCAAACTTTATTTTTAATAACTCAGCTTGCTTTTCAATAATTGAGCAACCTTCTTTTATATCTTCTGTAATCACATTGCCTCCAAAAGGAATTACAGCTGTATGACGTATGATACCATCTTTAAAAATTGCTAAATCTGTAGTACCACCACCTATATCTATAAGTGCAACACCAGCTTCTTTTTCTTCTTGACTTAGCACTGCATTAGCAGATGCAAGAGGCTCAAGAGTTACTGTACTAAGTTCTAATCCTGAACTTTTTACGCAACGTCCAATATTTCTTATTGATGCTACTTGACCTACAACAACATGAAAATTAGCTTCCAGACGACCGCCATACATTCCTATTGGCTCTTTAACTTCTGCTTGCCCATCTATTTTAAACTCTTGTGGTAGTACGTGAATTATTTCTTCTCCAGGAAGCATAACCAATTTATGTACTTGCCCACAAAGCTTTTCAATATCTTTTGAGTCTATAACTTCATCTGCGTTAGGTCTTGTTATGTAATCACTATGCTGTAGGCTGCGTATATGTTGTCCTGCAATACCAACAACAACATCTTCAATCTTAAGACCGCTATCTGCCTGTGCTTCATCTACAGCTTGTTGTATACTCTGTATGGTTTGGGTAATGTTATTTACCACACCACGATGTACACCTAAACTTTTAGAACGCCCAATACCGAGTATCTCTAACTTGCCATACTCATTGTGCTTACCAATCATAGCTACAATCTTGGTTGTTCCTATATCTAATCCTACTGCAATATTGTCTTTTTCCATCATCATTCTATTTGATGTCTATTCCTTTTTTGTGCAAACTACCTGACTGCCAAACTGTAAGTTAACCTTACTATACAGGTTCAATTTTTTGTCTTTTAAAGCTTTTTGATAAAATGCTTTAAGATTATTTACTTTACGATCTATATCTTCTATGTGTCCAAAATCAACTTCAAAATCTACATCTCTTAATTGTAGGTTGTAAGTACCTTTAGATGTTTTCTGAATTTCTGTAACGTGCTTAGTTAAAAACACATCTTTAGTAATATACTTTAACAACGGAAACAGAACATCTATATCTTTTTCTGAAATGTGATACACAAGTGGTACACGAGCAGAGTGAAATTTAGATAGCGGCATGGTCTTGCCTTCTTCATCTATGTAAAACGCTTTTTGATGAGACACTCTTGCTATTGGCTTACGTTGTTTAACTGTTACACCAAGTGTCCCATTTACAGTGAGATACACATCAGAATCGGCAATCATGTCGTGATTGTCTATTCTATTTTCTACGTCTTTCAAAGCTATTGCTTCTTTAGAAGCGTTCTTAACCTTTTCGTTATTTTGTATCAACAATTTATTAACGATTTCATGGGTAACATATAGATTTTCGTCATCCACAAAATTTATAGCTACATTGTTGATTTTTCGATTGTTATTGCGTTTCTCAGCAAAGCCAAATAGAAAGACTACCAAGGCCAAAACCAAAAATGTTTTTATGTAGTTCCAGTTAATCTTCATTACGCATTGCTTTAGTGACCTTTAAAATTTCTTCACCTATGTCTCCAGCACCCATCATTGCTACAACTTCTGCAGATGTTGCTTTAACCTCTTTTATCAGATCTACCTTTCCAATTATTTTTTTGTTTGGATTAGCTATAAGTTTAAGTAATGCTTGAGACGTAATACCATCTATGGGTTCTTCTCTAGCAGGATATATATCTAATAGAACTACACTGTCAAACTTTGACAAGCTTTCTGCAAATTCATTTATAAAATCTCTTGTTCTGCTAAATAAATGTGGTTGGAAGACAGCTAATACCTTCTTATTTGGGTGCATTTCTCTTACCGCTTGATTAACGGCATTTATTTCTGAAGGATGATGTGCATAGTCATCAATAATTGTTAGTTTCTCAGACTTTATTCTGTATGTAAAACGCCTTTGCACACCTTTAAATGAGGCTAAAGCTTTGGTGAGACTGTTGCTTGGGGAAACAAAAGGTGCTGCTAATGCCAAAGCTGTAACCGCATTTTGTAGGTTGTGTTTTCCGGGTAAATTAAACTCAAACCCTTTTATAATATTGTCTTGTAGTCTTAAGTTAAAACGATAAGAACCATCTTTAATTGTGATGTCTTCTGCTGTTATGTCTGCGTTGCCATCTACACTAATTGATATCCCTTTAAGTGGCAAGCCTTTAGCTAGAAAGACATTTGATTTATCTTTTACTAAATCTGCAAAGCCTTTAAATGTATGTGATAACTCTTCTGCGCTACCATAGATATCTAAGTGATCTGCATCCATAGATGTTATTGCAATCTTATTTGGTGAAAGATGCATAAAAGATCTATCAAATTCATCGGCTTCAACAACTATGGCATCTAAACCATCATTTATAAAATTAGTGTTGTAGTTTTCTGAAACACCTCCTAAAAATGCTGTAATATTTAATCCAGAATCTTTTAAAAGATGGGCTAGGATAGAGGTTGTTGTTGTTTTACCGTGTGTTCCTGCAACGGCTAAGGTATTTTGGTTCTTTGTAACATCTCCTAAAACCTCTGCACGCTTCTTTACACTAAAGTTTTGTTCTTTAAAATAAACAAATTGCTCCTGAGATTTTGGGATAGCTGGAGTGTAAACAATTTGTGTAGTTTCCTTATTTAAAAAGCCTTTTGGTACTGCAGATAATGATGCATTAAAAACTACAGGAATACCTTCGTTTTCTAAGGCTTTAGTCATACTTGACGGAGTTTTGTCGTATCCAGACACAGCAAACCCTCTTGCTTTAAAATAGCGCGCAAGACCACTCATACCAATACCACCGATACCGATAAAGAAATAATGTGTTATGTTGTTTTGAGTGTTCATTGTCTTTGCTGCTTTTTACTACGCAGTATGATTAATTAAATGTTCAATTTCGTTTACAATATCTTTAGTTGCATTGGGCCTTGCTAGTTTTTTTATATTTTCTGAAAGCTTTGCTTGCATTGCTTCATCTTCTAAAAGATTTATAAATTGTCTTTTAAATTGCTCTTCCATTTCGCTTTCTTTCATAATTAAGCAAGCTTCTTCCACAGCTAATGCCATAGCATTTTTCATTTGATGATTTTCTGCTACGTTTGGAGAAGGAATTAAGATCACAGGTTTTCCTACGATACAAAGCTCACTTACAGATCCTGCACCAGCACGGCTAATAATTATATCTGCTACACTATATGCTAGATCCATTCGGTTTATATACTCCTTCACTTGTAAACGTTTATTTTCTTCAAGCGTTTTATATTGTTCATAGTATAACTTACCAGTTTGCCAAATAACGTTTACACCTGTTTCCTCAAAATCTTTAGCGTGATTAGCTATTAACTCATTTATACGCTTAGCACC
Organism: Croceibacter atlanticus HTCC2559; assembly: GCF_000196315.1. Taxonomy (NCBI): domain Bacteria; kingdom Pseudomonadati; phylum Bacteroidota; class Flavobacteriia; order Flavobacteriales; family Flavobacteriaceae; genus Croceibacter; species Croceibacter atlanticus. Next base: position 1,453,127 of record NC_014230.1, read on the forward strand.
AAGGCTTCCACCGAGAACTAATACTGTCTTTCTTGTTTCATCTAATTCAAAATGATCTATGCCTTCTGCTCTTTTTGAATCAAGATCTTTAATGTCTTGCCTAACAGGATTGCCAGTTTTTATAATTTTTTCTGCTGGAAAATACTTTTCCATATGGTCATAAGCCACACATATTTTGTTAGCCTTATCTGCTAACCATTTATTGGTAATACCTGCGTAACTATTTTGTTCTTGTATAAGGGTAGGAATGTTCTTGCTATTTGCCATTTTAAGCAATGGCCCACTCGCAAAACCTCCTGTACCAATTACCACGTCAGGTTTAAATCTTTTTATAATGCTTCTACTTTTCCATAAACTAGACAATAGTTTGAATGGAAACATAAGATTTGTGAAGGTGAGTTTACGTTGTATACCACTTATCCAAAGTCCCTTGATATTGTAACCAGCGTTTGGAACTTTTTCCATTTCCATGCGGTCTTTAGCTCCTACAAATAGAAACTCTGCATCTGGGTAACGATTTTTCAATTCATTGGCAATTGCTATTGCAGGATATATATGTCCTCCAGTTCCGCCACCTGATAATATGAATTTTAAGTTGCTCATATTGCTTCGCTTAAAATGTCTAATGGGTTATCACTTTCTTCGCTTTCCATTTGTTTAATGGCTTCACGTTTAGCACTTACACTCAATATTATTCCTAAGGATAAACACGTCATCCAAATAGATGTTCCACCACTACTAATTAGTGGCAAGGTTTGTCCTGTTACTGGAAATAGCTCAACCGCTACTGCCATATTTATTAGTGCTTGAAAAATAATAGGTAAACCAACACCTATAACTACTAATTTTCCGAAAACTGAGTCTGCTTTTGTTGCGACTATAGTTAATCTAAACAGTAACAATAGGTATGCAATCATTACTCCAAAGGCTCCTATTAATCCAAGTTCTTCAACTATAATTGCATATATAAAATCTGATGAGGATTGAGGTAAAAAGTTTCGCTGTACACTCTTTCCTGCACCTGTTCCTGTAATGCCACCTGTTGCAATTGCAATTTTTGCTTTTTCTATTTGATAAGCATCTGTATCATCATCACTTGTAAAGTTTTCAACTCTACTTATCCACGTATCTACACGGTTAGGGAAAACTCCTGGAAATGCTTTTGCAGATAAGATAAATATGGTTAACATTACTAGTCCTATTCCTAAAATGACACCTAAATATTTTAAAGGATAACCACCTAAAAAAACAAGTACTACAACCATTGCAAAAACAATAGCAGTAGTTGAAAAGTTAGCAGGAAGAATTAAGGCCAAGATTACAAATACAGGTAACCAAAGCGGTAAAAGGGTTTCTTTAAATGTTATGGCTTTGTTGTGTATTTTAGATAAATACCTTGCAACGTAAACCATTAAAACCACCGATGCTAACGTTGATGTTTGAAAACTTAAACCTCCAACATTAATCCATCTACTAGCATTAGCACCATCTATAGTTGTGCCTTGCGCCATTGTGTATAACAAGAGCAGTATAACTACCGGAATCATTATGATAGATAAGCCTCTAAAAAATCGATAAGGCACCTTATGTATAACGTACAGCAAGATGAAACCTAAGAAAAGGTGAGCGCCGTGCTTTAATAAATACTTAAACGTACTACCATCACCTTGTAGGTATGCCAAGTTGCTACTAGCACTATATACAGGTATAAACGAAAATATCGCTAATAACCCGACTATAGCCCAGATGAACTTATCACCTTTAAGATTTTGAAAAATACGTTTCATGTGTTGTGTTCTCTATGTTTTATAAAAGACGTACAGCCTCTTTAAATTGTCTTCCTCTGTCTTCGTAGTTTTTAAATAAATCAAAACTTGCACACGCTGGTGATAATAACACAGCATCACCACGTTCACCAATTTTGTATGCAATCTTAATAGCTTCACTCATAGATTGAGTTTCAACCATAATATCTACGCAGTTATTAAAAGCTTTCAGTATTTTTTGATTGTCTACGCCAAGGCAGATTATTGCTTTAACCTTTTCATTCACCAAAGCGTTAAGCTGGCTGTAGTCATTTCCTTTGTCTACACCGCCAACTATCCAGATCGTATCGCTAGACATACTCTCTAATGCGTAAAACGTAGCATTTACGTTAGTGGCTTTAGAGTCGTTAATGTAGTTAACGTTATTAATTTTTAAAACGTGCTCCAAGCGGTGCTCTACACCTTGAAAATTAGCTAAACTTTCTCTAATAGTCTGTTTTCTAATTTTAAGCATTTTAGCAGCACTCGAAGATGCCATTGCGTTTTTCTGGTTATGTGTGCCTTTTAGGGCTAGTGAGTCAATTGGCATATGTATTTTGTTTTCGTCAATGTTAATAATCAGTTCGTTGTGTTCTATGTAAGCGCCGTATTTCAATGATTTTGTAGTTGAAAATGGCACTAGTTTTGGTTGAATGGTATGTGCTTCTAAATAATCATTAATAGCTTCATTATCTGCATCATAAATTAAATAGTCATCATTTGTTTGATTCATTGTGATTCTAAATTTTGAAGCTACATACTTGCTAAAATCATAATCATATCTATCTAAATGATCTGGTGTGATATTGGTGATAATTGCAATATGAGGTCTAAAATTCTTAATGTCATCTAACTGAAAACTACTAAGTTCTAATACATAATTTTCACTGGGACTTAGAGCAACTTGTTTTGCAAAACTGTCTCCTATGTTACCACCAACAGAAGCGTTTAAACCTCCTTCTTTTAAAATATGATGTGTCCAACGTGTTACGGTTGTCTTGCCATTACTTCCAGTAATTCCAATAATTGTTGCATTTGTAAATTCTGAAGCAAATTCAATTTCAGAAACTATAGCAACCTTGTTATCTTTTAGTTGTTTTATAATTGGCGCTTTGTCTGGAATACCAGGACTTTTCATTACCACATCTGCATTTAAAATTTTAGATGCTGTATGTTGGTTTTCTTCCCATTCAATCTCAAAATTTTCAAGAACGTCTTTATAGGTTTCAGTTATTTTACCGAAGTCTGAAACAAAGACTTCGTAATCTTTTTGTTTTGCCAGTATAGCTGTGCCAACGCCACTTTCTCCAGCACCAAGTATGGCAATCCTCTTAGCCATTTATCTTAATTTAAGTGTGACAATTGTTATGACAGCTAATAAAATTCCTATAATCCAAAAGCGAACTACAATCTTGCTTTCGTGCTGTCCTTTTTTCTGATAATGATGGTGTAATGGACTCATTAGAAAAATGCGCCTGCCTTCACCATATTTTTTTCTGGTGTATTTAAACCAGCCTACTTGCATTACTACAGATAGATTTTCAATTAAAAAGACACCACACAATACAGGTATTAATAATTCTTTTCGTGTAGCAATTGCTAATACTGCTATAATACCACCAATGGTTAAGCTTCCGGTATCTCCCATAAATACCTGTGCAGGAAATGTGTTGTACCATAAAAAACCGACTAATGCACCTGCAAATGCAGTAATAAACACTGTCATTTCACCAGTTCTTGGAATGTTCATGACGTTGAGGTAATCTGAAAAAATTATATTACCAGATACCCATGCAAACAACCCTAATGTGAGGACAATTATGGCAGAAGAGCCAGCTGCGAGACCATCTATACCATCTGTTAAGTTTGCACCATTAGATACAGCAGTTACAATAAAGATTACAATGGGTATAAATATTAACCACGCATATTTAGCATAACCAGGATCAATCCAAGTAATTAAATCGGCATAATCAAACTCATTGTCTTTAAAGAAGGGAATAGTTGTCTTTTGTGACTTTTCTTCTTCCCTAAATTCTTGAGGTAAGTTTTGAGTTAGTAATTCTTGAGAATTCTTAGGGTTTACTACCTCTTGTTTTATGGTAATATCTGGATGAAAAAACATTGTTGCTCCAACAATAATTCCTAATCCTACTTGTCCTATAACTTTAAATTTGCCTTTTAAGCCTTCCTTATTTTTTTTGAAGGTTTTAATATAATCGTCTATAAAACCAATAGTTCCCATCCAAAGTGTGGTTACTATTAAGAGTATAACATAAATATTGTCTAATCGAGCTAATAGTACCACAGGTATTAACGTTGCAAGAATGATGATAAAACCACCCATTGTTGGCGTTCCTGCCTTTTCAGATTGCCCTTGTAACCCTAAATCTCTAACAGATTCGCCAACCTGTTTAGCTAATAGGTAGTTTATAATACGTTTACCATAAATAGTTGAGATAGCTAAAGACATAAGGATAGCCATTGCTGCTCTAAATGAGATAAACCCAAATACTGAAGCTCCTGTAAGCTGAAATTCTGATTCTAGATATTCAAAAAGATAGTATAGCATTAGTTATTCAGTTGTGTTAGTAGGGTTTTTACAATTTTAAAATCATCAAAGTCTGTACGTTCACCATTAATTTCTTGGTACGTTTCATGACCTTTTCCGGCTATTAGTATTATATCATTTTCTTTAGCAAATGAACAAGCCGTTTTTATGGCTTGTTTTCTGTCTGCTATCGAAAGTGTTTTTTTAAAGTGTTGTGGTTCAACTCCAGACTCTATAGCTTCTATAATTTTGTTTGGGTCTTCTGTACGAGGATTGTCACTAGTAAAAATAACTTTGGTGCTTAATACTGAAGCTATATGACCCATTTTAGGACGTTTAGTAGCATCTCTATCTCCACCACAACCAACTACAGTAATAAGCTCTTCATTTTTAGTGCGGATGGCATTTATGGTTTCCAGAACATTTTTTAAAGCGTCTGGTGTATGTGCGTAATCTACAATTGCTGTAATCTTATTTTTAATAAGGTATTGAAAGCGTCCATTTACAGATTCTAACTCACTTATTAACCGAAGGGACTCCATTGTTTGCATACCTAATAACTCTGTAGTAGCAAAGATTGCCAAGAGATTATAGGCATTAAAATTACCTATGAGTTTGCTCCATAGTTCGTTGTTATTCAGCTTTAATAATAAACCGCTAAATTGATTCTCTAATATCTGCGCCTTATAATCTGCTATAGATTTTAACGCGTAGGTCTGTTTTTTAGCCTTTGTATTTTGAAGCATTACCATACCATTCTTATCATCTGCATTGGTAAGTGCAAAAGCAGAAGATGGTAACTCATCGAAGAATTTTTTCTTAACATCCCGATATTCAGCAAATGTGCTATGGTAATCTAGATGGTCGTGAGATAGGTTAGTAAAAATACCACCAGTAAATTTTAATCCAGTTGTGCGGTGTTGAGCAATTCCATGAGAACTAACCTCCATAAAACAGTACTCACAGCCAATATCTGTCATTTTAGACAGATACTTGTTTATCGTTAATGAGTCTGGTGTAGTATGTGTTGCTTTATGCTCAATATTGCCCACCATTATTTTAACTGTAGAAAGTAAACCAACCTTGAAGCCTGCTTTAGTATAAAGTTGATAGAGTAGTGAAGCAATAGTGGTCTTGCCATTTGTACCCGTAACACCTACTAATTGTAAATTCTCTGAAGGATTTTCATAAAAATTAGATGCCATAAACGCCAAAGCCTGTTGTGCATTCTGAACCTTAACATATGTAACACCGTTAACGGTGTCTTTTGGGAGTTCCTCACAAACAATAGCAATTGCACCTTGATTTACTGCATTCTTAATATACTCATGGCCGTCTGACACTGTGCCACGCGTTGCTACAAAGACATCATTAAGTGATACTTTTCTAGAATCGAACTCAACATTTGTTATGGCTACGTTTGTATTACCAATCACTTTGTTAATAGATACTCTATATAATATGTCTTTTAGTGTAATCAACTTAATATGAGGGTTATGGTTTGGTTAGGAGTTAGTTTTGTGCCTTTGTTAACCGATTGAGATTTTACAGAGCCAGTACCGCTTATTTGAACACGCATTCCCATATTTTCTAATAAGGAAACGGCATCCATAGCTGGCAAGCCTCTTAAATCTGGCATTATGGTTTTATATGTTTGGGCAGTCTTGTAATAGCTGTTGTATTCTTCTTCTACAGAGGTGTGTTGTACATTTATAGTTTCAACCTCATCTGTTACAGGAGTGTCTGTATAAATCTTTTGGGCTATAGTTTTAAAAACAGGCGCAGCTACAATGTTACCGTAGTAGCCAATTTCTTTTTTAGGTTTATGTATAACTACGATGCAAGAATACTTAGGATCTTCTGCAGGAAAGTATCCAGCAAAAGAAGATATATACTGTCCTGGTTTTTTCCAATATTCAACTTGACACGTACCGGTTTTACCAGCCATTGAAAAACGTTCTTCGTAAATATTATCTGCAGTACCTCTTATGACAGTGTTCTCCATCATTTCTTGTACTTGTTTAGCGGTTTCCTTAGAGCAAATACTTTTATTTATTACCTCTCTATGGTGTTCCTCAACTGTCTTATCCCATTCTTTTATGGCCTTTATAAATCTTGGTTTTACCATTTCACCATCATTTGCAATCGCATTGTAAAATGTAAGTGTTTGTAATGGTGTCATAGATACTCCGTAGCCAAAAGCCATCCAAGGTAATGTTGTACCGTACCAATTCTTATCATCTGGACTTGGTAATATTGGAGCGCCTTCACCTTTTATTTCTAAGCCTAATTTTTTGTCAAGTCCCATATTCCTAAGTCTGTTAATAAAGCGCTTAGGGTTATCCTTGTAGTTTTGATAAATGAATTTTGAAAATGCTGTGTTAGAAGACAATTCAAAAGCTCTTGCAACTGAAATTTTTCCGTAGCCACCCCATTTTGAATCGTATACAGTACGGTCGTAATACTTAATTCTTCCTTTTTCCGTATCAACTACAGTTGAAGAATCGATAACTTTATCTTCTAAAGCAGCAACAACTGCCATTAATTTAAATGTAGATCCAGGTTCGTGAGACTCACCAACAGCATAATTTAACTTTTCGTAGTACTTGCCAGAGCTTGTACGGCCAAGGTTAGACATAGCTTTTATCTCTCCTGTTTTTGTTTCCATAACCACAACAGTACCGTGATCTGCTTCAAACTTTTCTAATTGCCCTAAAAGCGCATGATGTGCTATGTCTTGTATGTTTACATCAATAGTCGAAATAACATCCATACCATCACGCGGTTCTACCTCGTTGGCATCGCTAATAGGTTTCCATTGGTTTTTAGCTATCTTTTGTTTTAGCCTTCTACCTTCTTTACCTCTTAAATAAGGACCGAATGCGCCTTCTAATCCTACTCGAGTGTAATAGCCTTTTTCATCTACACGTTCATAGCCAACCGTGCGTTCTGCCATTTTTCCTAATGGATGTTCTCTAACAGTTCTTTGCTCAGAAATAAAACCACCTTTAAATGCGCCAAGTTTAAATAGCGGAAAGTTCTTTACTTTAATATAATCTGAATAGCCAAGGTTTCTGGCCACTAAATAATACCTGTTTTTATTTGCTCTAGCCTTTCTTAAGTTGGTGCTGTAATACGATGCTGGCTTACCAAAAAGTTTAGAAAGTTCCTGAGAAAGATCATTTACATTAGCTTCAAAGACATCTTGTTTTACAGTTACTGCATCGAACCTAATGTCATATTTAGGGACAGATGTGGCTAGTAAATTACCATTGGCGTCATATAGATTACCTCTGTTTGCTGGTATAATAAAATTCTTTGTGGTTTTCTTTTCTGCAAGATCCTTGTATTTGTCACCTTCAATAAATTGAATGTTGAGAAGTTTCAACGCGACAAGGATAGCAAAGATGAACATACATCCTGCTACAAAATATAATCGGTTTAATATGTTCTTTTCATTTGTCATATTTACCTTTAGTCTCTTGCCTTCACTTTAATTTTATAAGGCGGCGTTAATGAAGGTTTAATTTCTCTGCCTGCCATTTTCCTTGTTACGGTACTCTCCATTTTCATATCCATTAATTTAGAGCGACCATCTACAAATTCACTTCTTAACTCTCTTACCTCATTATTGAGTTTAGCTATAGTATGAACTTTGCGTTCTGCACTATGAGAGCTAGCAATCATTACAATTGCTAAAACTGTACAGAACAGGATAAACTGCCAGTTCTTAATGGCATCATCGTTTATTAAAAACGTTCCTTTTAATATGTCATACATTTTGTTACTCATAACTCTATCTCTCGGTCTTTAAATTAAAGACGCTCTGCAACCCTTAATTTTGCACTACGTGCTCTATTATTAGTTGCTATTTCTTTAGCATTGGGTACTATTAGTTTTCCAACTTTCTTAAATGGAACCTCTATATTTCCATAAAAATCCTTTTCAGGCTCACCTTCAAACAAACCGCTTCTTATATAGCGTTTTACTAAGCGGTCTTCTAACGAATGATAGGAGATAAGACTTAAGCGACCTCCAGTAGTAAGCATATCTTCGGTTTGTTTTAAAAATTCTTTTAAAACTTCTAATTCTTGGTTAACCTCTATCCTTATTGCTTGGTATATTTGGGCTAACATTTTGTGCTCCTTACCGCGCGGTAAAAAACTATTTATAACCTCCTTTAAGTGTTCACTTGTTTCAATAGGCGTATCTTTCCTTGCGCCATAAATTGCACGAGCTAACTTAGGTGCGTTTCTTAACTCTCCATATTGAGACAACACTTGTCTTAATTTTCCTTCTTCGTAGGTGTTTACCACCTCATAAGCACTAAGTGCATCATTTTGATTCATCCTCATGTCAAGCCTACTGTCAAACCTGGTTGAAAAACCTCGCTCTGCGACATCAAATTGATGAGACGATACTCCAAAGTCTCCAAGAATTCCATCTACAGTTTTGTAACCTTGAACACGGACAAAACGTTTAGCGTATCTAAAATTTTGTGGTATAAGTGTAAACCTGTCATCTTCCAGTGCATTTTCTAAAGCATCTTGATCTTGGTCGAATGCAAATAATTTTCCGTTAGGACCAAGTCTGTTTAAGATTTCTTTACTGTGACCACCACCACCAAATGTGACATCAACATATACACCATCTGGCTTAATGTTGAGACCATCTACGGTTTCGTGTAGTAAAACTGGGTTATGATATTCCATCTTCTTCGTCTTGTCCCATTACTTCTTCAGCTAAATCGGCAAAATCACCTGTAGCATCTTCAATGGCAGTTTCATATTTATCTTTATCCCAAATCTCCACAATATTAATAGCAGAGTTTAAGACAATCTCTTTAGTGATTCCTGCAAAACCTAATAGGTCTTTAGGGATAAGTAATCTTCCATTAGCATCTACTTCCACAGTTTTTACACCAGCTGTAAAACGACGAATGAAATCATTGTTTTTCTTACGGAAACGGTTAAGCTTATTCACTTTTGCCATCATGGCATTCCACTCTTCCATAGGATAAAGCTCTAAACATGGCTCGAAAACAGAACGTTTTATGACAAAGCCATCCTGAAGCAACGGCAAAAGTTGCTTCTTTAGGGCAGCAGGAACCATTAAGCGCCCTTTGCTATCTGCCTTACATTCATATGTTCCGATGAGATTTACCACGTCTTAAACTATAACTTCAAAAATATAAAAATTATTACCACATTTTACCACTTTTTACCACATTGTTAATAAGTTGTCTGTGTTTTATTGATGTAAATTTGATTAAACACCTGTTAAAATGCTGTATTGCAGTTTGTTGAAAAGCTATTAACATAGGGTTGATAAGTGGGAGGTGAAACTGGAAATATCTCAAAATCAGACATTATGCTAAACTTTCTCAACTCAAAAAACAAGTAGCGCCTCGAATTGCACAGAATGCGTATATTTGCCACTTCTAACTGCGATATTATTAATGGATAACCAACTTAAAACTGAAGGAAAATTTGAATACCTAGAGATTGGAGAAGGCACGCCAATTATCATTCTGCATGGATTGATGGGAGGCTTGAGCAACTTTGAAGGTGTTCAGAACTATTTTCCAGACAAAGGTTATAAAGTGGTGATACCACAGCTGCCGCTATACTCTATGCCTATCCTTAAAACTAAGGTGAGTAAGTTTACAGACTTTATAAAAGAGTTTATAGATTTTAAAGGTTATAAGGAAGTGATATTGCTTGGTAATTCTTTAGGAGGTCATATAGCTTTATTGGCAACCAAACTTTATCCTGAAAAAATTAAAGCTTTAGTTATAACTGGTAGCTCTGGGCTTTATGAAAGTGCTATGGGTGAAAGTTACCCGAAACGTGGTGATTATGAGTACATAAAAGCGAAAGCTGAAAATGTATTTTATGATCCTAAAGTGGCAACAAAAGAAATTGTTGATGAGGTTTATGCTGTTGTAAATGACCGTAATAAACTTATTAGGACTTTAGCAATTGCTAAAAGTGCAATACGTCACAATATGGCTAAAGATTTACCAAATATGACGACTCCTACGTGTATTATTTGGGGAAAAAACGATAATGTTACGCCACCTGAAGTAGCTGTCGATTTTAATAAACTATTACCAGATTCTGATTTATTTTGGATAGATAAATGCGGTCACGCTGCTATGATGGAGCACCCAGATGAATTTAATAGTATTTTAAACTCTTGGTTAGAAGCGCGTAAGTTTTAATTCTTAAATTAAAACACATCTGTTTCAATATCTAGAACGTTCTGAATCATGAAGATAAATACTGCCAAATTCGTAATTAGCAATAGTGATGTTGATAAATGTCCTCAAGACAAGCTTCCTGAATATGCTTTTATAGGAAGAAGTAATGTGGGTAAATCATCATTAATAAACATGATGACCAATAATAAAAAGTTGGCAAAAACTTCTAGTACTCCAGGAAAGACACAGCTTATAAACCATTTTATAATTAATGATGAATGGTATTTGGTAGATTTGCCAGGTTATGGTTATGCAAGAACCAGTAAGAAGACTAAAAAAGTATTCCAGAAGTTTATTACAGATTACTTTGTAAAACGATCACAGCTTGTTTGTGCATTTGTTCTTGTAGACAGTAGACACGCGCCCCAAAAAATTGATTTAGAATTTATGGAGTGGCTCGGTACGAACTCAATTCCGTTTGCTATAATCTTTACCAAAACAGATAAGCTTAAGAAGGGTGAATGGGACCGAAATTTTAAAGTTTATAGTTCAAAAATGATGGAAACCTGGGCAGAAATGCCAGAGTATTTTACCACCAGTTCTTTACACAAAACAGGTGCTGAAGAGGTTTTAGAGTATATTGATACCATAAATGAAAGCTTAAAAACCCAAAGTTAAGTTTATAAGCTAGCTTACTATATTACTCTTTTTTAAGTTCAAGTTTTTCAGCAAAGTAATCACAGAAATCTTTCATAGTAGCTGTCATCTTCTCATCTTGTGTAGCTCTGTTAAATGTATCACTCATTGCTACTAATGTTTGGTGAAAGAATTTTTTCATTTCATCTACAGGCATATCTTTTGTCCATAAATCTATACGAAGTGTTTCTTGTTGTTTACTATCCCAAATACTAAGCAGCATTGCTTTAGCTTCTTCATCTTTAACACCACCATCTTCAGCTGTCCAATTCAGGGATTCTGGTACGTGATTTTCATCAACCTCTACTTGTATATTAATATTTGATACTTTGTTAGCCATTATTTCTTTGGTTTGTATTTTGAAGTTTTAAAAATTGTTTCAGCATCTGTAATAAGTAGCTTTTTTAAGCTTACAGGATGTTTGTCCATATATTGTTTTACAATTTGCCAGCCTATATACTGGCCTAATTTACTAGGACTTTCAGCATCTAATTGAAGATAAAATTTGGAAAAAGGACCTTCGTTTATAAAGCGTTCCTGTAATTTATTACTTGTTTTGTATATAAGTTCCTTTTCAATAAAATACCTCCAAATTTGTTCCTCGTTATCTAACGCCCATTGATAGTCTTCTTTAGAATAGCCTATTTTCTCATTAGGATTTGTACAAGGTAAAAAAACATCTTGCAAGTAAAGTAACTTACCGTAATATACCATCTGTGCTAAAAATGTTCGGCTAGTTGGTCTGGGTACTAATTGATTTGCATATTCTTGAGCAATGTTTGGGACAATTTGTGCTTTCCTAAAATTGTCTTTTAAATACTCCTGAATTCCTACATAAAAACGATGGTCTGTGCCTAAATAATTATCTAGAGCAATTAAAAGCAAACGGTCTGCAACAATAACTTTATTTCTGTAATCAACATCAGATGTGACAGTTATTACAGTTGGTTTCTTAAATTCAGGGAAGTGGTATTTAATATGTTTAAATAAAGTGCTTATATCATTAGTCTCTTCAATAAAATCTGGAAAGGTCTTAATAACTTCAGACTCAAGCTCATTTTGTAAAGTGTCATTAATTTTGTTTACCCAAATGCTATCTGGAACACGAGATGAAAACAGTTCAGGAAATGCTGTTTTTAGTTGTGGTAAATCTTCTGTAGTTGCTTCAGCAAAAGCTTTGTCAAATCTTACAACTTCAACATCCATTGGTATATTGGAGATATCTTTATTAACAGTGCAATCTGTATTACAAGACACAACTATGAAAAGTAAGATTATAAGGGATGTTAGTTTTGTTTTCATTCCTAAGTTCAATGACTTATTTTTGTTTGCAAAGGTACAAATTGAGTTATAGTTTAGATATGAAGACTTATGCTTTTCGTTGTTTAAATTTTCTTGATTTTTAATCTTTTCTAATAATTTGAAAATAAAATGCTTAGGCACTATAATATTTAAAATAAACCTATGAAATCTCAAAAAGTAATAGACCATATTGTAAACTGGTTAAAAGATTATGCAATTAACGCGAAACAAGATGGTTTTGTTGTAGGTGTAAGTGGCGGAATAGACTCTGCAGTAACGTCTACACTTTGTGCAATGACAGGTTTAAGAACATTATGTGTTGAAATGCCAATTCACCAAGCACCAAGCCAGGTTACCAGAGCGCAAGAGCATATTGCACAACTAAAAAATAGATTTGCAAATGTTACCAATGTAGAGGTGAACCTTACAGAGACTTTTGAGACTCTTAAAACAGGATTGCCCGCTGCAGAACCAAGTGATCAACTTGATTTAACCCTAGCCAATGTTAGAGCTAGGTTACGAATGACTACATTGTATTATTTTGCAGGATTACACAGGTATTTAGTAGCAGGTACAGGAAATAAAGTTGAAGATTTTGGTGTAGGTTTTTATACAAAGTATGGTGATGGCGGCGTAGACTTAAGCCCTATTGCAGATTTGTTGAAAAGCGAAGTTTATGAGATAGCTGAGTTGTTAGGAGTTCAAAATTCTATTATGGTAGCAAAACCAACAGATGGCTTATATGGTGACAGTAGAAGTGATGAAGACCAAATTGGTGCTAATTACGACGAGTTAGAATGGGCTATGGAAATGAAAGAATCCGGAAAAACTACTGATGACTTTGTAGGAAGACAGAAAGAGGTTTTTGATATCTATTCACGATATAATAGGAACAATCTTCATAAAATGTTGCCAATTCCAGTTTGTGAAATTCCCTTACATCTAAAAAATTAGCACTTTATCGATTAGATTTAATTTCATTAGTAGGATTTATTTACAACGTTTTTATTGCAGCTTTATTTGTGAGATCCTAAAGCCACGTTAAATGAAGAATGTTTTAATTGCTGATGCACATCCTATTGTTATTAAAGGATTAGCTAGCATTTTAAAAAAAGATGAAGCTTATAAAATTGTAGCAAAATCTAATGATGAAAATGAACTTAAGAACCATATAAGCTTAAAGTCTCCAGATATTATTATTATGGATATAGATATGCCAAACTCAAGTGGTTTATCTATAATAAAAACCCTAAAACAAAATAATCCAGAGGTTAGAATAATAATTTTTAGCCACCAGCCAGAAGAGTTATATGCATTAAGTGCAATACGATTTGGTGCTTCGGGTTACATAAACAAAAGCAAGTCTTTAAAGAAAATTAAAACAGCTATAGATCAGGTTGCTAGAGGTGGCATTTATTTAAGTAAGTTTATAAGCGAAAAAATATCTTCTAAATCTAGCTCTAAAACAGGTGTCGTTTCTAAATATAGAGCTCTTTCAAGTAGAGAGATTGAGGTGCTTAATTTTATCTCAAAAGGTTTAAAGAATAAAGATATTGCTGAAATGCTAAAAATTAATGAGAAAACAGTGAGTACCTATAAAACACGTTTGCAAAAAAAGCTAAATGTAGATAGTGTCGCTGGATTAATTAAGCAGTCTAAAATGTTGGAGCTTTCCTAAAGATTTTTAACTAGGTTGCAAGTAACGGATTTGTGTATGAAACGTAGCGTGTAAAAAGGCATTAACTTTTCGGATTAACACAAATCAAATTTTTCTTATTATCTTTTTCCCTCAATAATCCAAATTTAAAAATTTAGTAATCTTAAAAAAGTGCCTGAAACATTAGATTAAGAACAAATTGCCCTATTGTTTTATACGTTGTAGTGGCACTTTATTTTTACGATATTAATTCCGGGCCGATTATATTCATCCACAAAATAAATCCGATAATTCCACCTATAAATCCACTTAATATAAATGTCAATCTAATTTTATTCGGAATGATTTTAAAGATAACAAATATTGATATTAGCAATCCAAGTAATCCCAATATAATTGGAAAAGTGCCTGACCATATTTCAAATCCTTGAGAGATATTTTTTTCGTCGCCACCAAACCAAGTTCCATTTGGTGAAATGATTTCATGACCAATTGACATTGCAAGATTAAAAAATTCTCTTAACCAAAATAAAGACAAGAAAACAGCCAGCCAATCAATTATTTTCAATCCATTTTGATGTATTTGTTTTCTGCGCCAAATTAATATTATCAAGCCTATAATTCCTGTAAATATTGTTTGTAAAGGTCCACTAATGGTTATTAGAAGTCCGTTTGATTTTAATGTTTCAATTCCAGTTTCGTATTCAGTCCGCTTTTCAAAATTAAGATTATTCTTTATTTCAGTTTCGTACTTGTTATAAATTTGGATTAGTTTATCATTTAATTCGCTGCTATCATAGTTCATACTTCCGTAATGCAGAGTAGTTTCATAGCCTAAAATTTTGGCTGCAGTTATATGACCGTATTCGTGACTTACTGTTCCGATTGCAGTAAACAAAATGAATGCAAGCGAGAAAATTATAAGATTTTTAATGTCTATTCGGATGTTCATTTTAATGTGCCACAACAAGGCTATAAGACTCTATTTAGTTTTTGAGACAATAAAAGTTCTAGTCCTTTATAATCCATGGTATCTTGAAGTATTTCACTGTTATCCTGTTCTGAGTCGGCATTTTTTAAACTGCTCATAAGTTCAGAAATTTGAAGTTTTACCAAATGTTGCCTAAGCGATAATATGGTTTCGCTAACAAGCTGGGCAATACTTTCTTTCTTATCTCTAACAAAAATTTCTTTACGCTCCCAATCATGCAAAACGTGTTGTTCATCATCCATAAGGATAGAGGTTACTTCTTTAGCTTGTTCTGGGTCTATCTCATTAATGAACGCATCAATTTTAAGCTCAGATTCTAAGTTGAGTTTGCTAATAATAAGATTATAAAGTGTCTGGAAATTTGAATTAGCGAAAGCAATTTCATCTTCCTGAAGATCAAGATAAATTTTTTCGAACACCTTTAGTTTTTGAGTATCTGCTTCAAGTTTAGGGTGGCCATCATCATCTTCTGTTAAATACAGTTCTTCAAAATCATCTTCTAAAGTTCCGTATAATAAAAGGAGGCTAATAATAGTTCGCTCTAATTCATATAGCCTATTAATAACAACTTTTTGCTGCTCTGGTTCTTTTACAACCTCAAAAGACTGCTTGTAGCTTTTGCCTTGGTTTTTTTTTGAATTGTCTTTGGTTTCTTTTGCAGAGAGTTGTGCTAGAGACGAGAATAAGACTTCTTCAGAAATATCCATTATTCTGGAAGTTTCTTTTATATAAATCTCACGTTGTATAGGTTCTGGTATTTTAGAAATACTAGTAACCATATCTCTAATTAGTCCTGCTTTTTTTACAGGATCATTTTTAGAGTCTTCAATAAGAAGAGATGCTTTAAAATTAATAAAATCCTTTGCGTTTTCTTCTAAGTATAGTAAAAGGTCTTCTTCGGTATTGTTTTTGGCAAAGCTATCTGGGTCTTCACCGTCTGGAAAGGTACACACCTTTACGTTCATGCCTTGCTCCAAGATTAAATCTATACCTCTTATAGAGGCACGCATTCCTGCAGCATCACCATCAAAAAGGACTGTTATATTTTTGGTGAGTCTGTTTATGAGTCTTATTTGCTCTGGTGTGAGCGCAGTACCAGAAGAAGATACCACATTTTTAATACCACTTTGGTTAAATTGAATGACATCTGTATAACCTTCAACTAAGTAGCAATTATCTTCTTTAGCAATGGTTTGCTTAGCATTGTAAATACCATACAATACTTTACTTTTATCATAAACCTCACTTTGTGGTGAGTTTAAATACTTTGCAGCTTTTTTGTTATTATTATCCAGTATACGACCGCCAAATCCTAAAACCCTACCAGACATAGAGCGAATAGGAAACATGACTCTACCTTTAAATCTGTCAAATTGCTTTTCTTCTTTTACAATTGTAAGCCCTGTTTTTTCTAAGAACTCTAATTGATAGCCTTTCTTAATTGCTTCAGTAGTAAAAGCTTCCCAAGAATCTGGTGAGTACCCTAATTGAAATGTGTTAATGGTATCTTCGCTAAAACCGCGCTCCTTAAAATAACTAAGGCCAATAGCTTTGCCTTCATCGGTTTTGGTAAGCATATTGTTAAAGTAATCTTTGGCAAATTCATTTGCCAAATACATACTTTCTTTTTCACTTGCTTGTTCTTTCTCTTCGTCTGTGCGCTCTGTTTCTTCTACTTCTATGCCATACTTATTAGCTAAATACTTTATGGCTTCTGGATAGGAGAAGTGCTCGTGCTCCATTAAAAAAGTAACCACGCTTCCTCCTTTACCACTTGAAAAATCTTTCCATATTTGTTTTACAGGAGATACCATAAAACTTGGTGAGCGCTCGTCTGTAAATGGGCTTAAGCCTTTAAAATTAGAGCCAGACTTTTTAAGTTGCACAAAATCACCTATAACCTCTTCTACACGAGCGGTTTCAAATACTTGGGCTATGGTATTTTGTGAAATCAAGAGTTAAAAATTTAAGTAGTACAAACATAGAAAAACCCTTCAGGTTTTAGAAGACTTGAAGGGTTTTTAATTCATAATAACTGGCTAAAACATTGCTTTTAAAAATCTATTCTCAATCCAATTGAGAAGTCGTTTTGTTGTAATGTGCTATCTGTAAACGTATCATTTAAACCATATTTTGCATAAAGGCTAAATCCGCCATAACCTGCATATGCACTAAGACCATAAACAAAGTCTGTGGTGTTAAAATCTCTTTTTTCTTTAGTCTTAACGCGATCACCATCTACTTTATATTTTAGTTTTTGCATACTACCAATATTAAATCCGCCATAACCACCAATACCAAATTTCACTTTATGTAGTGTGTTGTAGCTTGTTACACCGTTTTCAATGGTTTTCTTGGATGGTCCAAATTCAAAAAATAAGGGTACAACAAGATTGGTGAGTCTTAATTCAGATTTATCTAGGTCTTCAGAAAACTCTACGATGTTGTTTTGGTTACCATCAACCACAAAATAATTGTTGTCGTCTAAGCTATATGTGTTCCAAACAAATGATAACCCATATTTAAATCTTAAAAAGTTTGTATTCTTAAAGACTCTTGTGTTCCAGGAAATTCCTAATTCGAAAGATCCAGAATCTGAAGCGTCGTATGGTGAATTTGATAAAGATTGGTCGTTAACACTACTGTACATAAAACTAGTGGCAAGAACAAATTCTGAAAAGGTGCGAACATCATGATGAGTGGTGTCTTTTACTTTATTGTTGTTTTTATACTGTATTCCAAATACACGTGTGTTGTCGTCTCTATCTAAAGTGCCAAGGCCAATGCTTAAGGTGTAGCCGTTGTCTTTTAAAGTATCGTTTGCAATCCCATTACGTTCTATAAGCGCAATTTTATTTGCAATTATTGTTTTTCTATTTTCAATATTAAGAGCTCTGCGCTCTGCAGCTTCTTGTTTTAATTTTATAGATTCATCTTGAGTTATCTCACCATCTTCATAGCGCTTCATGATGGCTTCAATTTCAACTCTTAATGCTTCTTTTTCCTCATTTTCAATAATTTCTTTTTCAGCATTTAAAAGTGCGATGGTCTCTTTTACCTTTTGTGGCTGCTCTGTCTCTTGTGCTGTTACAAATTGGACAAAGGTCAGGCTAATCGCTAACGCGATGAAAGTCATGGTTTTCATAATGGTTTAGGTTTTAAGTTTTATGTAGGCTACTCTAACTTGGCGTTAAAATAGCCCGACATAAGTTTGATTGATGATTAAAATTTTTGTGCTCTGGTCACTACTGAAGATTTTACTTCTTCTAAGCCAGATTTAATTACTGTAAATACTTTTTCTCTAAAAGTTCTCTCAACTTGAATTTCTGCATCACTAAGCAGTGCGCTTGGGTCTACACTTAAGTTTTCGTTTTTCATCTTGTTAGCGTTTCTTGCACTTGCAGCTTTAAGAAGGTTTTCTATATGCTCATCTGTAAGCTCATTGTTTAAAGCAATATCTTCACTTACCTCTTCAAATTGAAATTTAGGTTCTTGTAATGCGATTTCAGTAAGTGCTTCTGTTTCATTAACTATTGAACTTTCTTTAGATTGTTTGGTAGTGTTAGGGTTTCGAGGTTCGTTAATAGCGATATCATACTTTTGAGAAGCTTTAGGTTTAGATTGCGTTGAAACTTTTTTAGTATTAGTGTTAATTGTTGGTGTAATGGTAGTCTCTTCGGCTATTGTTGTAGCTTCCTTGCTTTCTTTATAACTATCAGTTGTTTTAGTTTTGCCATCTTGTTCATTTACAGTAGTTTTAACAATATTATGTTCTGTGGAAACAGTATTGTTGGTTGAGTTGAAAAACGTGGTAGCTAAAAATACCAATCCAGCAAAGCTTGCTGCAACACCCATCCAAAGCCAAATTGGCGATTTCTTTTTTGAGCTATCATCTAATTGAGAACTTAATGCATCCCAACTTTTTGAACTCGGCTCAATACGTCTCTTTTCTAAAGACTCCTTTATATGTTCTTCAAATTTAATTGGTGCCATAACTGGTCTGTTTTGTAGTGTTTAATTGTTCTTGAAGCATTTTTCGTGCTTTAAACAATTGTGATTTTGATGTCCCTTGGCTAATTTTTAGTAATTCTGCTATCTCTTGATGTTTGTAACCTTCAACAGCATAAAGAATAAAAACGGCTTTGTAACCTTCTGGTAGCTGGTCTATCATACTTTGAATGTGGGTAACATGCAAATCGCTTTCAATAGGATCTATACTATTTTGAGACTCTGTACTCATATCCTCAGAAAACTTTAACTTGTCTTGCTTTCTTAAAAAAGAAATTGCTTCACGCACCATAATCTTTCTTATCCAACCTTCAAAACTGCCTTCATTTTTAAAACTGCTTAAGTTGTTAAACACCTTAAAAAATCCTTTTAACATCACATCTTCTGCAAATTGTAAGTCTTTAATGTACTGTCTGCAAACACTAAGCATTTTAGGAGCGTGCTTCTCATACAGGTGTTTTTGAGCACCACGATGATTGCGCATCGCTTTTTCTATAAGTTGTGTTTCATTTTTAAACAGTGTAATGACTTTCATACGTGCTGTGATTGGTTTCTATTTATATAGACGCGAGATGTTTTAAAAAGGTTGCCTGAAGGTATAAAAAAACCCGAAGATTTTTTGTAAAACCTTCGGGTTGTAGTATTTATATTGAAAAATATTAGTCTCTAAGTATGCTTCTAGAGATTACAATTTTCTGTATTTCTGAAGTTCCTTCGTAAATCTGAGTAATTTTTGCATCACGCATTAAACGCTCAACGTGATATTCTTTTACAAAACCATTACCACCGTGAATCTGTACAGCCTCAACAGTAGTTTCCATAGCTACACGAGATGCGTAAAGTTTTGCCATAGCAGAAGAAAGATCGTAGTTATCACCATTGTCTTTATCTTTTGCAGCTTTCATTACTAACAGACGAGCAGCCTCAATCTCTGTGTGCATATCTGCTAACTTAAACGCAATTGCTTGGTGATTCATGATCTTAGTACCAAACGTTTCACGCTCTTTACTATATTTTTTAGCTAACTCATAAGCACCAGATGCAATACCTAAAGCCTGAGCAGCTATACCAATACGACCACCAGATAATGTTTTCATGGCAAACTTAAAACCGAAGCCGTCTTCACCAATCCTGTTTTCCTTTGGTACTTTTACATCGTTAAAGTTAAGTGTGTGCGTATCACTTCCTCTAATACCTAACTTATCTTCTTTAGGACCAACTTCAAAACCTTCCCATCCTTTTTCAACGATAAAAGCATTAATTCCTTTGTGTCCTTTGTCTTTGTCTGTTTGCGCTATAACTAAGTAATAGTCTGCAGAGCCACCATTTGTTATCCAGTTTTTAGTACCATTTAGTAAATAGTGATCACCTTTATCTATAGCAGTTGTGCGTTGTGATGTAGCATCACTACCAGCTTCTGGCTCGCTCAAACAAAATGCACCAAGTTTTTCACCGGTTGCTAATTTTGTAAGATATTTTTCTTTTTGCTCTTCATTGGCATAAGATTGTAGGCCATAACAAACTAAAGAGTTGTTTACAGAAACAATTACAGAACAAGACGCATCTATTTTAGATAACTCTTCCATAACTAACACGTAAGAAACAGTATCCATACCGCCACCGCCGTATTTAGGATCTACCATCATTCCTAAAAAGCCAAGTTCTCCCATCTTCTTTACTTGTTCTTTAGGGAATTCCTGTTTGTTATCACGTTCTATTACGCCAGGTAGTAATTCCTGTTTTGCAAAATCGCGAGCAGCATCGCGAATCATTAGGTGTTCTTCGGTAAGTTTAAAATCCATTGATTTTTAGTTTTAAAAAGGATTGCAAAGATAGGTTTTCGCAAACGTTTTCTCAAAATTGTATATTACTTTTACGCATATGGCAAAACAAGAGTATAAAGTTTTAGGAGTTATGAGTGGAACCTCGCTAGATGGTGTAGATATTGCACTTGTAACTTTAACGAAAACTAATGTATGGAGTTTTAAAATTAACACAGCTACTACTATACCTTATCCAGATAATTGGCAGACAAAACTAAAAGAAGCTATATCATATAAAGCTAAAGATATGGAGACTTTAAATACCTCTTATGCAGTTTACCTTTCTGAGATTATAAATAAATTTATAGCTAAAAATACTTTAGAGGGAATTGATGCCGTTTGTTCTCATGGTCATACAATTAAGCACGAGCCAAATAACGGTTATACCTTACAAATAGGGAACTTACAATATTTAGCAACACAGCTAAACAAAACTGTTGTTTGCGATTTTAGGGTTCAAGATGTTAAATTTGGAGGCCAAGGCGCACCACTTGTGCCAATAGGAGATAGGTTATTGTTTAAAAGCTATGACTATTGTCTTAATTTAGGAGGTTTTGCTAATGTTTCTCAAGAAGTAAACGACGTTCGTTTGGCTTATGATATATGTCCTGTAAATACAGTTCTTAACTTTTACGCAAATATAAAAGGGTTGCCTTATGATGATAATGGCAAAATTGCTTCACAGCATCCTGTAAACACAAAATTGCTTAATGAGTTAAATGCACTTTCATTTTATGATAAAAGACCACCAAAATCTCTTGGTTTAGAATGGGTAAATCATACTATACTGCCGATTATTGAAAGTTATAATATTTCTACAGAAGAAAAGATTGCAACCTTTACAGAGCATTGTGCACAGCAAATAGGTAAATCTTTAAACAATACCAAAACATCAACTAATAGTCTAGATGTTTTAGTCACTGGTGGTGGTGCTTTTAATGGTTGGCTAATAGATAGAATTTCAAATCACTGCAACTCAAAACTGCATTTACCAGATGATGAATTAATAAATTACAAAGAGGCATTGGTGTTTGCGTTGTTAGGAGTTTTAAGAATTCGCAATGAAATTAATGTTTTATCGAGTGTAACAGGTGCTTCAACAGACCATTCTTCAGGAATAATTTTCAACCCTTAAAAAAGTATTAAATTGTAATTGCAGAGCCTCCAGTTTTTTATATTTGTAATCCTAATCCAACTTAATGAAAGAGCTCCTCGATTTATACGAAAACAAATCTCCAGAAATAGTCTTTAATTGGAATGACCCAGAAACCGAAGCAGAAGGTTGGGTTGTTATTAACTCACTTCGCGGCGGTGCCGCAGGTGGCGGAACAAGAATGCGTGAAGGCTTAGATATGAATGAAGTGTTATCTCTTGCAAAAACTATGGAGGTGAAGTTTACAGTGTCTGGACCAGCAATTGGTGGTGCAAAATCTGGTATAAACTTTAATCCTAATGATCCTCGTAAGAAAGGAGTCTTAGAACGTTGGTATAAAGCAGTATCTCCTTTACTTAAAAGTTATTATGGAACAGGTGGCGACCTTAATGTAGATGAAATTCACGAAGTAATTCCTATTACAGAAGAGTGTGGTGTTTGGCATCCGCAGGAAGGTGTTTTTTCTGGACATTTTCAACCAACAGAAGCAGATAAAATTAACCGCATTGGCCAATTGCGTCAAGGTGTGATAAAAGTATTGGAAAACCCTGAGGTTTCTCCAGATGTCTCTAGGAAATATACTGTTGCAGATATGATAACAGGTTATGGTGTTGCAGAAGCTGTGCATCATTATTATAATATTTATGGTGGCGATATAAAAGGAAAACGCGCCGTTGTGCAAGGTTTTGGAAATGTAGGGTCTGCTGCTGCTTATTACTTGTCTCAAATGGGAGCTAAAGTTGTAGGTATAATTGATCGTGTTGGTGGTCTTATTAATGAGGATGGTTTTTCTTTTGAAGAGATTAAAGAGCTATTCTTAACCAAACAAGGTAACACGATTTCTCATCCAGATCTTATTTCATTTGAAGAGATGAATGAGCGTATTTGGTCTTTAGAAACAGAGATATTTGCACCTTGTGCAGCATCTCGATTAATAACTCAGGATCAGATTTCAAGTATGATTGAAACAGGATTAGAAGTAATATCTTGTGGAGCAAATGTTCCGTTTGCAGACAAAGAAATTTTCTTTGGTCCAATAATGGAATTTACAGATAGTCGTGTAAGTGTAATTCCAGACTTTATCTCTAATTGTGGTATGGCTCGAGTATTTGCATATTTTATGGAACGTAGAGTGCAGATGACAGATGAAGCAATTTTTAATGATACATCTATGACGATTAAAAATGCTATTCAAAATACATTTGATAATAATAGTAATAAAACAAATATTAGTAAAACTGCTTTTGAGCTAGCATTGAAACAGCTCGTATAATTAACTACACAATTTATTTATGGAATCTATAATTATTCTTGTTTTCGCAATAGGATACCTCTCAATTACTTTAGAACACCCCTTAAAATTAGATAAAACTGTACCAGCATTAATTATGGCCGCAATTATGTGGGCTTTGTTAGCCGTTGGTTTTACAAGCGGTTGGTTTAACGTGGTAGATACGCATGAAAATGTTTTTAGCTTTTTAGGTATGGATCATCACATAGCCGAAGAAGGTTTTAATAACGCTCTCTTACACCATTTAGGTAAAACAGCAGAAATACTAGTCTTTCTTATTGGTGCAATGACAATTGTTGAAATTATTGACCTTCACAGAGGTTTTGAAATTTTAAAAGGTGCAGTTAAAACAAAAAAGAAAAGAAAATTACTCTGGATAATAGGTATTCTTGCATTTATCTTATCTGCAATTATAGATAACCTTACTGCAACTATTGTATTAATTACATTATTAAGAAAACTTGTTTATAACCGTGACGAGCGTCTTTGGTTTGCAGGTATGGTTGTAATTGCTGCCAATGCTGGTGGTGCTTGGTCTCCTATTGGAGATGTTACAACAACTATGTTATGGATTGCAGATAAAGTCTCTGCTCTAGGTCTTATAGAGTATATCGTTATACCATCTATAATTTGTTTTGTAGTACCGTTTTTTATCGCTTCACTTCTTCCAGTATTCAAAGGAGATATTTATTTTGATGTTAATGAAGATAAGGAGACAGAACGTTTATTAAGTAGTAAGACAATGTTGTTCTTAGGTTTAGGAGCAATTGTTTCTGTGCCTGTGTTTAAAACACTTACTCACTTACCACCTTATATGGGAATGATGCTTGCTTTAGGTGTAGTTTGGTTGGTATCAGAATACATTCATCCGGAAGAAGACTTTACGCAAGAACGTAGAAAACAATATTCTGCGCACAAGGCATTAAGTAGGATTGAGATTTCATCTATATTATTCTTCTTAGGAATACTTATGGCTGTAGCTGCTTTAGAGACTTTAGTTTATGGTACTATTGGCGGAGAAGAAGTAGGAACACTAAGATATTTAGCAGAAGTACTACAAAGTGCTATACCAAATCAAGATGTTGTAGTAATGATGTTGGGTGTGTTCTCTGCAATTATAGATAACGTACCGTTAGTTGCAGCTTCAATGGGTATGTATACAGCACCAATGGATGCACAATTGTGGCACTTTATTGCTTACTCGGCAGGAACTGGTGGTAGTATGCTAATTATTGGTTCTGCTGCAGGTGTTGCAGCAATGGGAATGGAGAAAATTGATTTCATCTGGTACCTTAAGAAAATTGCTTGGTTAGCAGCTGTAGGTTTTGTAGCAGGTGCAATTGCATTCTTGTTTATTGAAAACTATTTCTAGACAATTTTTAAACCCAATCTACGTTTACTAACAAACTGAATACATAACTATGTCATATACATTTCAAGATGCAGCACAAGATTTAGAACCTGTTGCAGAAGAAAAAACACTTTCTCTACTAGACTTATTGTTTAGTGGAGGTATGGCAGGAAGTATTATAATAGGCGTCTTATTTGTCCTCTTATTTGCTGCTGTCTATATATACTTTGAGCGTTTATTTGCAATTAAAGCAGCCTCTAAAACAGATAAAAATTTTATGCACCAAATACGTGATAACGTTGCCGGTGGTAACATTGAAGCTGCTAAAATAAGATGTGCTCAAGAAAACTCTCCAGTAGCAAGATTAACAGCTAAAGGAATTTCGAGAATAGGAAGTCCTTTAGAAGATATTAATACAGCAATAGAAAATGCTGGAAGGCTTGAGGTTTACAAATTAGAGAAAAATGTAAGTGTTCTCGCAACTATTGCAGGAGCTGCACCTATGATTGGATTTTTAGGTACGGTAATAGGTATGGTTTTAGCATTTCACCAATTAGCAACTAGCAGTGGTCAAGCAGAAATGGGTAACCTTGCAGAAGGAATTTATACCGCTATGACAACTACAGTAGCTGGTCTTATTGTTGGTATTATAGCGTATATTGGATATAACCACTTAGTGGTAAAAACAGATAAAGTTGTACACCAGATGGAAGCAACAGCTGTTGATTTCCTTGACCTGCTAAACGAACCTGCTTAATATGAATTTACGCGGAAGAAATAAAGTAAGTCCAGAATTCAGTATGTCGTCTATGACAGATATTGTGTTCTTGCTATTAGTGTTCTTTTTATTAACCAGTCCACAGATAACACCAGAAGCTTTAGATTTAATCTTGCCTAAAGCTAAAGGTAAAACTACAAACGTTCAGAATGTATCTGTAAGCATTAATAAGGAACTTCAAATTTATGTAGATAAGGAACGTGTTACTACAAGTAACTTAGAACAAACCTTAAAATCTAGATTAAGTGGTGTAGAGGATCCTACAATTATATTAAGAGCAGAAGAAGGTGTGCCTATTGAAAAGGCAGTTAATGTTATGGATATTGCAAACCGAAACAAATACAAAATTGTTTTGGCTGTTAGACCAAATGAAAACTAGTTAAAAGACGTATGAGCTTTATAGAAACAAAACATGAAAAGAAATCTTTGGCAATTACTGTCATAATTCATGTTGCGCTCATATTACTGTTGTTATTTTTCGGGTTTACTTATCTAGATCCGCCACCAGAAAACGGTATAGCGGTTAATTTTGGAACGAGTAGTGTAGGTCAAGGAGATGTGCAACCTACAGAACCTGTAAAATCTGCCCCTAAAAACACGTCACAACCAACACCGCCAGAGCCTCAACAAAAAACTCCAGAAATTAAGGAAGAAGTTGTAACTCAAGATAACTCAGATGCTCCAGTAATCGATAAAACTGAAGATAAGAAAGAGGTTAAGAAAGTTGAGAAGCCGGTAGAAAAACCAAAAAAACAAACTCCAGTTGAAAAACCTGTAGAAAAGGTAGAACCAGTTAAGAAACCAGATCCAAAGCCAGATAAGTCTACTACAGATGCATTAAGTAGTATCTTAAATGGACCTAAGAAAGATGGTACTCAAAATGGAGGAGAAGGTAATGACAATCAAGCTGGAGATAAAGGCGATCCTAATGGAGACCCTAATGCTAAATCTTATTATGGCAATGGTAAGGGTTTAGATGGCGATGGTAATTATAGGTTAGGTGGTCGTAAAGCCCTAAATAAGAAAAAATTTGTTCAAGATTGTAATGAGTCTGGTATTGTTGTGGTTAAGATTGAAGTAGATAGAAACGGTAATGTTATAAAAGCAACGCCAGGTGTAAAAGGAACTACAAACAGTGCTTCTTGCCTGACAGAGCCTGCTAAACGTGCTGCGCTTGCAACGCGTTTTAATAGCGATAATAAAGCACCTACTACTCAGGTAGGAACTATTATTTATGAGTTTAAGCTAAGTGAGTAAATAACTACTGTTTTTTAGTTGATCAAATTTAATTCTTTAATATTTTTCTTTCAATTTTAAGTGTTTAAAGTGGTTGGTAATTAGTCGCGTTGTATCTTTGCTAAAATCACATTTAGGTGCGCAATAAAGCATTTGTTTTTATCCTCTTTTTATGCTTTGCTATTAAGCCGATGTATTATATGGGTCAGTACTCATATTATCAGCTTAATATAGATTATATTATTGAAACCTATTGTGTAAATAAAGACAAGCCAGTATTGCAATGTAATGGTAAATGTCACCTCTCTAAACAACTTGATTTAGCATCAACAACAGATTCAGAGTCTAATGAAGGTGCCATCAATTTAGTTTCAGAGTCTTTTTTTCCAGTCTACTTTCAATCCAATGACAATGTAACTTTTAATGATTCTAATTTTTCATTTAAAAGTACTTTTAATCATTATTATTTAAACAGATACATCTTCGAAAACAAAAAGAGACTGTTTAGACCTCCAATTTCATAAGTTTTAAAATACAACTGTAATTTACAAGGCTTTGGGCGCTTGCCATTAATAGTGCCTTTATTTTAAAACTAAACACATGAAAAATTTAAAAATAGCATTACTCTTAATGCTAAGTATCTCTATTATATCTTGTTCTGATGACGATGATTCCTCAGAAAATCTTTCAGGACAAACAGGAAATTTAATTATAAAATTTGATAACGGTTATGGCGATCAAGATTTCATTTTTGGTACAGAATACCAAAAATCTAATGATGAGTCTTTTAAATTAGAAACGCTAAAATACATAGTAAGTAACATAAGCTTAGAAGATGAAATAGGTAATGTTTACGAATACCCATTTAACGAAAATATTTTTATTGTAGATGAAGCAAATGCAAATGCAGCTGGTGAAATTTGGATTATGTTAGAAGATATTCCTGCAGCAAATTACACAAATGTATCATTTGGGGTTGGTGTAGATCAAGATCGTTATGCAATGGGTGCAGAAGGGCAAGGTGAATTTTTAGAAACTGCAGATGAAGCTGGTATGCTTTGGTCTTGGGCAACAGGATTTAAATTTATAAGAATGGATGGCTCTTTTTCTTCAAGTTCTATTACAAATGATGATTTAAATGTTCATATGGGTAGCGTTGGTACATCTTTAGATAACTATAGAGCAGTGTCTTTATCTTTCCCTAATACTGTATTGGTAAGAACAGAGACGCAACCAGAAATTCACATAAAGTCTGACATTTCTAAAGTGTTTGATGGTTCTACTTCTGTTAATTTAATGGATGGTTATAATCAAGTTCACGTAGATCCAGAAACAACTGCTGTAGTTGCCAATAACATCATGACGATGTTTGAGGTGCATCACGTTCATAATAATTAATACTGTATTGTTTGTGTAGCTAAATAATTTTTTGATTTAAGCTACTTCACATTTTTAGTAATGGTAATGCTGTGCGTATTTATTTAAGTACAGCATTGCCAAATTATAAATTTACTTGAATGTGAAACAAGTTATATGGAACAAAACAGTTTATGTTATGAAGTATTTATGTATGCTAATTATAGTTCTGCTATTTTCATCTTGTGCTAAAGATGATGCTATAGAGTATAGTCCTACACCAATAAATTTAGAAATACCATCTAATTTTCCGCCATTAGTTTATGCTATTGAAAATAATCCTTTAACAGAAGAAGGTTTTCAGTTAGGGAAGTCTTTGTTTTATGAAGGAAAATTGTCATCAAATAATTCTATTCCGTGTGCATTTTGTCACGAACAAGCATTTGCATTTACTCATCACGGCCACAATGTTAGTCATGGTGTAGATGGTGGTATTGGAATAAGAAACTCTCAGCCTATTCAAAACTTAGTATTTCAATCTGAATTTACCTGGGATGGTGCAGCTACTCATTTAGATTTACAACCTATAATACCTATTACTAGTGAGGTTGAAATGAATGAAAGCTTAAGCAATGTTGTTGAAAAACTAAAAGCAGACGC
This sequence comes from Croceibacter atlanticus HTCC2559, assembly GCF_000196315.1. Classification (NCBI taxonomy): domain Bacteria; kingdom Pseudomonadati; phylum Bacteroidota; class Flavobacteriia; order Flavobacteriales; family Flavobacteriaceae; genus Croceibacter; species Croceibacter atlanticus. Next base: position 1,481,987 of record NC_014230.1, read on the forward strand.
TTATTACAGGTCTGCTTTTGCCTTGGCTTTTGAAGAAGGAGAGATCAATGGAGAAAATTTGCTTAAAGCACTATCGCAATTCATGGTGATGATGGTTTCAACCAACTCTAAGTATGATAGGATGATACGACAAGAAGGTAACGAAACCTTTTCAGTTTTAGAAAATGATGGCTTGGTAACGTTCCAACAAAAATGCACTTCTTGTCACGCTACAGATTTATTTACAGACCAATCATACAGAAATAATGGGCTTTCGGTAAATCCACAAGTAGATGATAAAGGCAGGTATAACGTTTTTCAAAACCCAGATGATCTGTATAAGTTTAAAGTTCCTAGTTTAAGAAATGTGGAGCATTCTTTTCCTTATATGCACGACGGTCGTTTTGAAACTTTAGAAGCTGTTGTAAATTTTTATGATAATGGCCTTACAGATAACGGCAATGTAGATCCTTTGTTAGTTTCTGAAAATGGCAGTTTGGGAATACCACTTACAGATTACGAAAAGCAAAGTTTAGTAGCTTTTTTAAAAACACTTACAGATAATGAATTTTTACAAAATGAAAGATTTTCAGATTTCTAAAATATCAATACTACTTTTAGTTTTTACTCTAAGTATTGTAACACAACTCAGAGCTAAAGAATTATGTAAAGGCAGAAAAACGACTATTCCGAAATTTGGATTAACACTACTAGAAGAAGACTGCGATTTATGTGGGTGTACCACTAGTAGTGGTAGTTCTGCATTTGGAGATTTAAGCATGTCTAATTTTATTGGTGTGAGATACATTTATCAGCAATACGAATCTCGCAATGGTATATTTGAAAACTCGCCAACTAGTGACGAGCATTTTAATACGTATCAAATTTGGGGTAGGGTGCCAATTAGTAAAAATATATTTTTAAATGCTGTGATACCATATCAAGATTTAAGACGAAATTTTGATGATAGAAGCGAGCACTTAAATGGTTTAGGAGATGTGAATATTACAGGATTTTACCAATTTAAATTTTATAAAAAAGAAGAAAACACTAACGATAATGAGGAAAATTATGCGTGGTCTGATACTAGAGAGTTATCAAATCATACCTTAAATATTGGTTTGGGAGTAAAGCTGCCAACAGGTGAGTTTGAAGAAGAATTAGCAGATAAAGTAAATCCAGGTTTTCAAGTTGGAACAGGTAGTTGGGATGTATATCCTATTGTAATGTATGGATATTCAAATAACAATTTAGGTTTTACTACAACCATCGCCTATTATTTTAAATCGGAAAATAAGAACGAATATAAATTTGGAAACCAATTAAGCTATTCAACAACTATGTATTATACGCTTTTAAGGAATGAAAAGGCTATTAAGCCATTTCTGGGTCTATCTGGAGATGTTTTTGATTCAATAGAACAATTTGGGGAGACTTTAGTAAATACAGATGGCTCAATATTTAATGGAGCAGTTGGTATGGAGTATGCAACAGGCAAAATATTATTAGGCGCAAAATATACACAGCCGTTATATCAAGATTTATTTAATGGAAATGTTAAGTCTAAATCTCAAATAGCATTATATCTTAATTTTTCAATTTAATTAATAAAGGTGTTACTGTAAGTTTTAAGTTTACAGTACACCTTTTTTATATTCTCTCACCATGTTGCGAATTGTCTAGACCGCGTTCTTCTTGATCTTCCCTTACTCTAACTGGTAAAACTAAATCTACAATTTTATAGATAAGCAAACTACCTCCGAAAACACCTATAGAAACGAGTATTAAGGCAATTAGATGAAACATAAAAGTTTCTGTCTCTCCATAAATTAAACCCACATCCTTTGCAAGAACTCCTGTTAAAATCATACCGACAATACCTCCAACTCCATGACTAGGAAATACATCTAGTGTGTCATCAATATTACATTGTTTCTGTACTTGAATAGCAATATTACTTATAACCGCAGCAAAGAAACCAATGAAAATACTTTGACCTAAATTAACAAAACCTGCCGCTGGTGTTATAGCAACTAAACCTACAATTGCTCCAATACATGCACCAATAGCAGACATTTTTTTATTAAGCATGCGGTCTAAAAAAATCCAAGTAATCATACTTGTTGCAGAAGCCAAGTTTGTGTTTGCAAATGCTATTACAGCATCTATGTTAGCACCTAGCGCAGAGCCGGCATTAAAGCCAAACCAACCAAACCAAAGTAATCCTGTTCCTAATATTACAAATGGGATGTTTGCTGGCTCTTCAATCATTTTTTTGCGTTTTCCTAAATATATTGCACCGGCAAGTGCAGCTAATCCAGCAGAAAGGTGGACTACTGTACCTCCAGCAAAATCTAACACTCCCCAATTCCTCAGCAAACCTTCTGGATGCCAAGTCATATGTGCTAATGGACAGTAAATAAATAATGAAAATAATATCATTATTAAAATGTAGCTTCTAAACCTTATGCGCTCTGCAAAACTTCCAGTTATTAATGCAGGAGCAATGATTGCAAATTTTAATTGAAATAATGCGAACAATAAAAATGGTATTGTTGATGAAAAGTCAGGGTTGGGTGAAAGCGTAACGTTATTAAAATTAAAGTAAGTAAAAGGATTACCTATAATACCATGGTAGCTCTCTCCAAATGCTAGGCTAAAGCCTATAAACACCCAAAGAACACTCATCACTCCTAAAGCAACAAAACTTTGTAACATTGTGGAGATAACATTTTTTCTATTGACTAAACCTCCGTAAAAAAAAGCTAATCCTGGCGTCATTAATAATACAAATGCACTAGCTACAATCATCCAAGCAGTATCTCCAGTATCAATACTGTAATTAGTAGATTCAATAAATGTGTATTCAGCACTACAGATTAGACTAATAATGACAATTACAGTCAATATTATAAAGTTTAATTTTTTACTCATGATAATTATTTTTTATAAAAATATACATTTAAAATAATTACCCCTATAAAATATAGGGGTAAAAATAAATATTTACTGAATAAATAATAATTAACCCTTAAAAATAATGGGTATTTAATAATGATATTGTTTTAAGTATTTATTTTGTAATAACTGTAATTTTCAATAATCTTCTTAATTTTACTTAAAATTTAAGCTGTTGAATTATAAAGAAACTACTGATTGGTTATTTAAGCAATTACCAATGTATCAAAATCAAGGAGAGTCAGCATATAAAGCGAACCTTGATAATATTGTGATACTAGATGAGTATTTAGATTTTCCTCATCGTAATTTTAAATCTATACATGTAGCAGGAACTAATGGTAAAGGGTCTACGAGCCATATGTTGGCTTCAGTTTTTCAAGAAGCTGGTTATAAAGTTGGTTTGTATACATCTCCGCATTTAAAAGATTTTAGAGAGCGGATAAAAATAAATGGAGAAGTTATAAGTGAGTGTGAAGTAGTTGATTTTGTAAAAGTAAACAGAAATTTTTTTGAAGAAAATAATCTTTCTTTTTTTGAAATGACAGTTGGTATGGCATTCGACTATTTTTCTAATCAAAAAGTAGATATTGCCATTATAGAAGTTGGGTTAGGTGGAAGATTAGATAGTACAAACATTATAACTCCAGAATTATCTATAATAACAAACATAAGCTTAGATCATACTAAATTTTTAGGGACTACTTTAGAGAGTATTGCAAAAGAAAAGTCTGGAATTATCAAATCTAATATTCCAGTGGTAATTGGTCAGGCTGATTATAAGTTGAGATTGGTATTTAATGAGGTTGCTAAGAAAAATAATGCTGAGATAATATTTACTGAAGATTTTAGATTTAAAAATTTAGAGTCTGATTTACTAGGAGATTATCAAGTCTTTAATATGAAAACTGTTCAGACAGCTTTTAAAATACTTCAAGAATCTTGGGATTTAAAGCCAGTCCATTTAAAAGAAGGTCTATTAAAAACTGTTGCAAATACAAGTTTGCTTGGAAGGTGGCAAAAACTTAGCGAAAACCCTTTAGTTTTTTGCGATACAGCGCATAATGAAGAAGGCTTAAAAATAGTAATATCACAATTAAAAAAGTTTGAATACGCAACATTGCATATTATATTGGGAGTAGTTAATGACAAAGATTTAAACAAGTTACTTCCAATATTTCCTAAAGATGCAAAATATTATTTTTCTAAACCTAATGTCCCAAGAGGCTTAAATGAAACTGAGTTAAAAAATAGAGCAAAACATTTTCAACTTTTAGGAAATAGTTATACCTCGGTTAGTAAAGCTTTAAGTGCTTCAAAGTTAGAGGCTAAAAAAAATGATTTAATATTTATTGGTGGTAGTACGTTTACTGTGGCAGAAATAATTTAATTTTTTTTTGAAAAAACATTTTGACAATTGTAAAATAAACTTATATTTGCATCCGCTTACAGAGCAGGGCGCATAGCTCAGTTGGTTCAGAGCACTTGGTTTACACCCAAGGGGTCGGGGGTTCGAATCCCTCTGCGCCCACAGAATTAAAAAAAACCACATCGAAAGATGTGGTTTTTTTAGTTTTATAAACGTTTAATTTTTCTAGAGTCTCATTCCGAGTTTTAAATTAAAAATTCTAGGTGTTAAAAAATTTGGAATTGCAAATTGCTGTTGTGTGCTAGCATCTCTTACAAATGTATTTGTTATTGAATTTTGAACATCGAATATGTTGAAGATTTCAAAACCAAGAGTAAGTTCCTTAAAAGGGTGTAGCCAATGACCTTTACTGAAAGTTTTATTTTGATCTGCAAGTACATAGAATATCCCTAGATCTGCCCTTTTATAGTCTCTTAGACGGGTTTGAAAATCATAAGGGTCTGCGTAGTTGGGAGAGCCTCCAGGTAGTCCTGTATTGTAAACTAAGTTTAAATACATTTTTAAACTTGGTATTCTTGGAACATAATCTTGAAGTAATACGCCAAACTTTAAACGTTGATCTGTAGGCCTTGCAATATAGCCTCGGTCATTTATGTTCTCTTCAGTTTTAAGGTACCCAAAACTAACCCAACTTTCTGTGCCAGGAACAAACTCACCGTTTAAGCGCATATCTAACCCATAAGCATATGCTTTTGCATTATTATTAGCTGCATACCTTATCCTTACGTTTTCAACTGTGTATGGGTTTACATCTGTAATACTCTTATAGTAAAGTTCGCTTACAAGTTTAAATGGGCGGTTCCAGAGCTTAAAGCTATAGTCATTACCTAATACTAAGTGAACACTCTGTTGTGCTTTTACATTTGGTCTTACAGTCCCTGTAGAGTCTCGAAGCTCTCTATAGAAAGGAGGTTGATGATATAGTCCTCCTGAAATTCTAAATATCATATCCTTTTCCCAATCGGGCTTAACGGCAAATTGTGCTCTAGGACTTATCACTGCTTGGCTTTCGGTTGTGTTTGTTAGGTTGTCATTAACAGTCCATTGGTGTGCTCTAATACCAAGGTTGTAAAAGATTTCAGTATTACCTATTACAGTTTTGTTGCCATATTGTGCGTATGCTTGTATCCTATCAATCTGTGTTTCGTTAAATGCTCTCACACTTGAGTAAGGTGTTAAAGGTGCGTCAAAAGCTTGATATGGTTGGTCGTTTGCAAAGTCTGAAAAGGGTGGTCTTATTGAAAAGCCAGCAGAGTCTACTACTTCGTACTCTTGTTGTCTGTCTCTAATATCTTCATGAGTATACTTGATACCATAATCTATTAAGTGATCATTGATAGAGATTGTTCCTTTATGCTCTAAGTTGAAAATTAATGCATCAAGATCATTTCTTGCATGTGTAAGCTGTGATCCGGCTGCTCTGGTAAACTCAACCTCGCCTAAATCTTCGCTCCCAATATCAGTATTAGGAACACCTAATCTATATTCTGCAAATATGTCAAAATGTTCTTGTTCTTGGGTGTTATAGGTTGAGGCAATGAGTTTTGCGGTATAATTGTCTGAAACGTCATATGTAGCTTTGAGCGCTCCAAAATAGGTTTCGTAGCGATCTTCTTCTTGACCATCGTAAAATACAACTAATGCTAAAGGGTCTTGCAGCGTCCCGAAATTGGTTTGTCTAGCTTGAGGCTCAAAATTGTAATCATTAACTGAAACATTACCTAAAAAGCCCAATTCAAATTTATCTGTTACTCTGTAGCTAAGAAATGTTTGAGCATCAGCAAATCCTGCTCTGTAATTAGTCTCCGTTTCTCTGGAGTTAACAAATAATCCATTGTCTCTATATCTTAATCCTACAATGCCTGAAAATTTATCATCTTTTGAAATTCCTTCAACAGAAATACTTCCACCTAATAAAGAGGCTTCTAAAGATGCTCCGAAATCTACAGGTCTTCTGTAGGTAATATCTAATACAGAAGATAATTTGTCTCCATACTTTGCTTGAAAGCCTCCTGCTGAAAATTCAACATTTCTTACTAAATCTGTATTCACGAAAGAGAGACCTTCTTGTTGTCCGCTTCTAATTAAAAATGGTCTATAAACTTCAATTTCGTTTACATAAACTAAGTTTTCATCATAATTACCGCCTCGCACAGCATATTGTGTAGATAGCTCATTATTATTGCTTACACCTGGTAAAAGTTTAAGTAAAGTCTCTACACCTGCGTTAGCTCCAGGAATTTTTCGAATAGTTTCTGGTGCTAAGGTAACAATACCTTCAACACGTTGACGCTGTCCGGTTTTAATGATGACTTCAGAAATTTGCTCAATGTCTGTTTTAAAGAGTGGATTAAATTCATAAATATCTCCACTAGTTAAATTAACAGTGATTTTAATGTTTTTAAATCCAACGTGAGAATACGTAATTTCTACATCTTGGTTTGATGGAATTTTTAAACTATAAGTTCCGTTTATGTCGGTTTCTGTTCCATTATTACTAGAGCTAATGTTTACTCCTAAAATTGGTGTTTTGGCATCATCTAAAATAATACCTTGAACGGTTGCGGTTTGAGCAGATACTTGGTATAAAAAACAAGTAAAAAGCACATAAAATAGGGTAGATTTTTTCAACAGGATTTAGTTTTTTCTAAAGAAGGTACTTTCAAAAGTAGTACTATTTCCAACATTATCTGTGACTATCACTTGTAATTTGTTTTCAGTTTCGGTGACAACTCCATCTTCAAAACTATGAGTTAATGTGCCTTTTTTGTAATTGTATTCGGTAAGAATGTATTTCCCGTTAACTGTAGCGTGATAATTTTTTATACCGGAACCTTTATCTTCAATTTTTAGCCTTAAGGTTGTGTTGTTGCTAATCCATTTTTCATTGGAGAAATTTAAAGCCTTAATTTCTGGGGCAATAGTATCTTCAACAAGTGTGTATATTCCAAATGTTCTAGTTTTTGTGGTAAACCTAGCTCCTTTCTTGTATGTTGATACATATGATGGATTTTTATAATAACCATATAATCTTGCTATGTATAATTTCTTACGATCTTCTGGACTGTATTTTTCTACATCAAAACCTATGGTGATATTTTTATGAATAGGAGTGTTGTCTTCGTGAAAGTGAATACTGTCACCAACAAATTTTATATTTAAATAGGTGTCTTCATAAAGAGCGTTAGATGGTATATAAACATCAATTCCTTTTTCCTCGAAAGCTGTTGCTTCATCTGCATCTACAAAATATGGAGTAGTTTTAATGTCTTTTGGTTTAATGCTTGCGTAAGTTTCGCCTTCTATTGGGATTCTAACAATCCTTTCATTTCCTGAAAAATCACTTACAATAATTGTATAAGTAAAAGAATGCTCATCTGTAATAGATAAATACCCGTTGTTTTCTAAATTTTTATAAACACTAAGAGGATTGTTTTCTTGAACAAAAAGCATTTGTACTCTGCTCTTGTAATCTTTGAAATATTCATAATCTATCATTCTGTTTAGATAGCGTGTTTCTGAGAAGCTAAACCTGTCCATTTGTATAGAGAAGTTTGGGTTGCCGTTTATTTGAGTGTCAATTTTATAAATACCATTTTTATTTGGAGCATAATCTTGTCTGTCTACAGTAGAAATACCAAACCCTAAATTACCGCAAGCCTTAATTTTTTCTGCAGTATAACTGCCATCTTGTTGAGGAATAAGTCTTAATTTTTGTTTGTTGGCATCTCCATTTACATGGCTATTATCATCTTGAGGATATACCCATAAACTATTTATAATTGGAGCCGTCGTGTCTTTAATGTCGATATTAAACAGCATAGGATTCATTGGTCTGCTATTGTCATCTCTTATTTCAAAATGCAAATGAGGACCACCACTACTTCCAGAATTTCCAGAGAAAGCTATGAGTTCTCCTTGTTGAACATTAAGTTCTGTAGATGTAGGGAAAACTTCTATCTCATAACTTTGCTTCTCATATTGCCTCTTTTTTATGTAGGCTTCAATTTTTGGTGAAAATCTTTGTAAATGAGCATAAACGGTAGAGTAGCCGTTAGGGTGTGTGATGTAAAGTGCCTTTCCGTAGCCGTAATGTGAAATTTTAATTCTAGAAATATAACCTTCAGCTGAAGCTAATACATCATAACCTTCTTTTTGAAGTGTTTTAATATCCATACCACTGTGAAAATGATTAGATCTTAATTCTCCAAAGGTCCCAGATAATTTTAAATCAATATTTAAGGGATTAGAAAAATACTCTGTTGGAACTACAGGTTGTGCAGCTACGCCATTTGTGATAAAATAACAAATGAATAGACTTAGGAAAAATTGTTTTGTCATCATAAAAATCTGTTCAGCTAAATATAAGACAAACGTAGTAAACCTTGGCTAATTGTGTAAATTTTTAGATTTAAGTACTGTTTTTTATGTTGAAATAAGTAAAACAATTTTAATACTATTAAATGCGCTTTATTTAAAATTGGAAAGCAAAATTTACCCGTATTCCTCGAGAGGTGAAAAAGCAAACTTTAAAATATTAACTTTTAATAATTGTAAAAATTTAAGTTGTAAATAAGTCTATGAAACCATTGGCTTATTCAATCCAGTTACATAAATTTGTAAGGATAAGCATAAGTAAAGGCGTGTATGAGTAATTTGGTGAAACTTGTTGAAGCTTTGGAAGATAAGATTGGCAAGTTGGTAGAAAAACAAAGCCAAAGCACTCATAAAATTGCGAAACTGGAACGTGATTTAGAGCTTTCAGGAGCAGAAGTAAATAATTTGCAGAAGCACATAGAAGCTTTAGAGGCAAAAAACCAGACGTTAAAAACCGCTAATGCTATGCTGGGCAGTAATGAGTACAAGAAAGAAACGAAGCTTAAGATTAACAGCCTAATGCGGGAAATAGATCAATGTATCGTTCAGCTTTCTGAATAAATAAAAGGCTATGGCCGACAAACTGAAAATAAAATTATCTATAGCAGATAGAGTTTATCCAATGTCGATAAACCCTAAGCAGGAAGAGGCGTTAAGAAAAGCCACGAAGAGTATAGAGCAAATGATTAAGCAGTTTGAGCAAAATTATGCAGTAAGAGATAAGCAAGATGTATTAGCAATGTGTGCGTTGCAGTTTGCATCTAAGACTGTACAGATGACCATAGACGACCAAGGTGAGGTTGCAGAAATAGAAGACAAATTGAAAAACTTGAACCTCTTTCTGGAACAACAATTAACCTAACATTACGTTCTTTAAAATAAACAAGCATTACTGCCTGTGTTAGCAACCTTTTTGATAAACTTAACAATCAATTATTTGAAAAGGGTAAGTTTTAATTGTAAAAACAAGCCGTCTTAGAACGGAAGTTTGATCAGTTATGTAGCCCTAAACTTTATTATTTATGAAGTTTATACAAAACCAATGCTAATACAGGCTTTTTTTATACCGTAAACTGAAATGATTTTTCATAAACGGGTTTTTATTTAAACATACATATATGAGCACTACAATACTTTACTTTACCATTATTGGCGTTATAGGCGTTGCAATTGGGTATATCATTGCTAAAATGATAGAAAGATCTGCATCATCTAAGATCATTACAGATGCAGAAAAATCTGCAGCTACGATCATAAAAGATGCTAAAACAGAAGGCGAAAGCATAAAGAAAGATAAAATACTTCAAGCTAAAGAAAAGTTTATCGAGCTAAAATCTGAGCACGAAAAAGTAATAAACAGTAGAGAGAAAAAAATGTCTGATGCCGAGAAACGCACCAGAGATAAAGAGTCTAAAATTTCTAGTGAATTAGGTAGAAATAAAAAACTAAATTCAGAATTAGATGATAAGCTAAAAGACTACAACCATCGTATAGACTACCTAGAAAAGAAGCAGGCAGAAATAGATAAAGTACACACTCAAAAAGTACAACAGTTAGAGGTAATAAGTGGCCTTTCTGCAGATGATGCTAAGGACCAACTTATGGAATCTTTAAAGGAAACAGCCAAGACAGATGCAATGGCTATGATCCAAAATACTATTGAAGATGCCAAGATGACTGCCCAACAAGAAGCTAAGAAAATTGTAATAAATACAATACAACGTATAGGTACAGAAGAAGCAATAGATAATTGCGTGTCTGTATTTAACTTAGAGAGTGACGATGTAAAAGGACGTATTATTGGTCGTGAAGGACGTAATATTCGTGCTATTGAAGCTGCAACAGGAGTAGAGATTATTGTAGATGACACTCCAGAAGCTATAATACTTTCTTGTTTTGATTCTGTGCGAAGAGAAGTAGCTAGATTATCACTTCATAAATTGGTAACAGATGGAAGAATTCACCCAGCACGAATTGAAGAGGTTGTTAAGAAAACACGTAAAGCAATTGATGAAGAGATTATCGAAGTAGGTAAACGCACAGTAATCGATTTAGGTATTCACGGTCTACATCCAGAACTTATTAAAATGGTAGGACGTATGAAATACCGTTCGTCTTACGGTCAAAACTTATTACAACACTCAAGAGAGGTTGCAAAACTTTGTGGTGTTATGGCTGCAGAGCTTGGGGTTAACGCAAAACTTGCTAAACGTGCAGGATTATTACACGATATAGGTAAGGTTCCAGAAACAGAAATGGAAACACCACACGCTATTTTAGGTATGGAAATGGCTCAGAAATATGGAGAGAAAGATGATGTGTGTAACGCTATTGGAGCTCACCATGATGAAATAGAAATGAAATCTCTATTATCTCCAATAATTCAAGTGTGTGATGCTATTAGTGGTGCAAGACCAGGCGCGAGAAGACAGGTATTAGATTCTTATATACAACGTCTTAAAGACTTGGAAGATATAGCATTTGGGTTTACAGGTGTAAAGAAAGCTTATGCTATACAAGCTGGACGCGAGCTTCGTGTTATTGTAGAAAGCGAAAAAGTAAATGATGATAAAGCTTCAAACTTATCTTTTGAAATTTCTCAGAAAATACAAACAGATATGACGTATCCAGGACAAGTTAAAGTAACTGTTATACGTGAAACACGCGCAGTAAATATTGCTAAATAAATACGCATAACTTCTTAAAGATCTTTTAAAACCAGTTTATGAACAGTCGAAAAGATCAATTAAAAGCATTAGATCGGTTATTAACCATAATGGATGAATTGCGAGAGCAATGTCCTTGGGATAAGAAACAGACTATGCAAAGCTTAAGACATCTTACTATAGAGGAGACTTACGAGCTTGGCGATGCTATTTTAGATAACGATTTAGACGAGGTAAAGAAAGAGTTAGGAGATGTGCTTTTACACATTGTTTTCTATTCTAAAATAGGCAGTGAAACTAAAGATTTTGATATTGCAGATGTAGCCAACTCAATTTGTGATAAATTAATAGATAGGCATCCGCATATTTATGGAGATGTTAAGGTAGAGAACGAAGAAGATGTTAAACGAAATTGGGAAAATTTAAAGCTTAAAGAAGGTAAGACTAGTGTGTTAGAAGGTGTGCCTAAATCTTTACCAGCTTTAGTTAAAGCAAGTCGAATTCAAGATAAGGTTTCAGGTGTAGGGTTTGACTGGGAAGAACCACAACAAGTGTTTGAAAAACTCAAAGAAGAACTTGAAGAACTGCAACACGAAGTAACCGAAGACAATCAAGATCTTATAGAAGCTGAATTTGGCGATGTTTTATTCTCAATGATTAACTACGCCAGATTTTTAAAAGTAAACCCAGAAAACGCATTAGAGCGTACTAATAAGAAATTTATTAAACGTTTTCAATACCTAGAACAAAAAGCCAAGCAACAAGGGAAAGCACTTGCAGATATGACCTTGACTGAAATGGATGTGTATTGGAACGAGGCTAAGATGCTTTAACATTAACGCTGCATTAACTACTGTTCGCTTTGTTACTTATTATCTTTAAGGAAACATTACTAAGATGAGCGATTTAAAAAGAAAAAATTTAGTGGACAAAGAACCTGCAGATATGCATGGTGAAGATGGTATTAGGTTTACAGAGTCACAAAAAGCTAAGAAAGAACAAAAAGAGCGTGAAGACGAAACTTTAAAAACTTCTTTAAAGAAAAATAAAAAGTAATTTTAAGTAGTAAACGTAATGAGTTTAGAAGTGATATCTACACTTTTAAAATTATAATGTGATGCTATCCATTTTAGCGTGGTTGGTGTGTAAAAAAACACATGTGTTTTGTCATTCTTATACCACCAATTCTCAAAATTTATACTGTCTTTTAAGAGTCCTGTTTTACAATAAAGCTTTGCATCTTCCTTTAGAAGATTATGTAATAAGGTAAACTCATTTTTGGGAGAGTTAAAGTGCTCTATAACTTCACAACAAAAAATATAAGCATAATTACGTTTTAAGGGTTTGTTTAAGGCCTTAAAATAGGGATCATATAATGTAAGGTTGTAACCTTTCTCCTTAAGTAACTTAGCAATAACAGGTCCTGTGCCACAACCAAAGTCTAAACCATTATCTATTGGTTTAAAATCTCTTATTACAGCATTTACTATTGGTTGTACAAAGTCCTGATAACCTTTGTCATTCACATCGTTGTCGTGCTCTAAATAACGTTGTTTTTCTTCTTGTGGTGTAAGCTGAAACTCTTTTGAAAGATGCACTCCATCACAATTAGAGCATTTATAATAACGCCTATTTAAAGCTTCAGAATATAAAAACACCTTACCATCACAAAGTGGACAGGTAAGGTGTTTTGTCGGTATCATAATGGAAATTAACTTTTAAAGCTGTCTTAGCTTTTTAAGTTTAGCTTTCCACATTTCAAGTTCTTCCTTGTGCTTATTAATGTTTTTATGAACATCTTGAACCATAGGATTGTCATCTGGCACGTGTTGGAAAAAGCCTAAGTTGTTTTCAAGTTGAGCAATTTCTGCAGTAGTTTCATCTACTTTCTTTCTTATAAAGTAAGATTCTTTTTCAATACTACGATCATCATTTGCGTCTTCTAATGCTTGTAATCTACTTTCGTATTTGAGCATTTCTTGTTTCTTACGGCTTATATCTAAATCGCCAAATAAATCATCTAGAGCTTTATTAAACTTACCTTCAATAAATCGTTTATTATGAGGCACTTGGCCTAAAGCTTTCCAAGCCTCTATTTGATCTTTAATGATTTTCAGCTTTTCTTCTGGACTGCCTTCTAGTTTAAGTTCTTTAACTTGATCTAGCATTTCCTTCTTCTTATCAAATGCTTCAAAAAGCTCAGCATTTTCAGCTTTTCTTTCTTTGTGCATATTATCAAAGTAGTGGTTGCAAGCGGTCTTAAACTGCTTCCAGATCTTATCAGAATCTTTTCTAGGAACGTGTCCTATTTTTTTCCAATCGTTCTGTATTTTCTTCATTAAAGGTGTAACGGTTTTAAAGTCGTCACTATCCTTATTGTCTTCAGCAATTTTTATAAGTTCTTTTTTCTTTTCAAGATTATCATATTGCTCTTGTTTTTGGTTTTTGTAAAACGCGTTTTTGTTACGGTTAAATTGTCTTACAGTTTTCTTAAACCTATCCCAAGTATCCTGATTTTTCTCTCTAGGTACTTTACCTGCTTTAAAGAAAGCTTCTCTTAAAGCTTCTACTTTTTTAATTTTTTTCTGAACAGAACCGTGAGATTTTACTTCATCATTTGCAATTTCTGCAATTTGAGCAATAATTTCATTTTTCTTCTCCAGGTTTTTTTCAAAATCCTTTTCTAGTTCAGAATAATGAGCTTGCCTGTTATCATGTATGGTTTTAGTTAAGGCGCTAAACTTATCCCAAATTACATCTCTATGTTCTTTGGCTACAGGACCAATGTCTTCTTTCCACATTTTATGAAGCATTTGCAATTCTCTAAATGCTCTGTTTACATTTGTTTCTTTTGCAAGCTCTTCTGCACGAGAAATAACTTTTAGCTTTTGCTCTAAATTGTGTTTAAAATCTAGGTCTCTAAATTCACGATCTAAATGAAGGAAATCGTAAAAGTTTTCTACGTGGTGGTGATAGTTGTTCCAAACTAAGTTGTACTTGTCTCTAGGTATAGGACCAGCTTGTCTCCAACGTTCCTGTAATTTTTTAAAGTCATTAAAGTTTGAGTGCATGTCGTTTCCAACACCAATCATATTCTTTAGTTCTTCAATAATAGCCTCACGTTTCTTAAGGTTTTCTGTAAGATCACGCTTAAGTTGTTTGTAATGATTGTTTCGCTTTTCACGATAATCAAAATAAACAGAATCAAATTTCTTTTTAATTGGCGTTACGTAATGAAAGTCTATAATGTTACCGCCTTCTTCTAAGAACTCTTCTTTTTTCTGCTCAGACTCTTCATCAAACTTGTTGTTAAACTCAGTTCTAATCTCGTCTACGTGCTCTTTTATTGCTTGTACTTTCTCGTTTTTAAGGAGTGTTTCTAGCTCTTTAACTAGATCTTCTTGAGAAAGTTCTTCATAATTCTTCTTTTCAATATCATGACGTTCTCCAGTGCTTTCATCTTCACTATCTTCTGCTACAGCATTATCTACTTCTTCTTGGGCATCTCTTGGAGTTTTAGAACTAGCTTCGGCAACCATTGCGTCTTCATGATCTGTATCATCCTCAGAATTTTTAGATGTTGAGCTAGATTCTGAAGGTTTCTCAGACTCTTCGACCATTGCATCTTCGTGTGCAGTATCATTTGCTTCCTCTACATTAACCGCTTTGTTTGTGCCTTTGGCAGTAGTTGGGTTTTGTTGAGGTGTTTCATCTTCATCATCAGACTCAGAGATTACAGAAGTATCTTTCTTTTCAGACTTATCTTCGCGCTCTGCTACAATGCTTTTTTCTAAATCACTTTGGTCTTCTGGCGTTTCAACAAGTTGGTCTGCAGGTTCTGTAGGAACTTCTTTTGAAGTTGAGGCAGTCTCATTTTGTTGTTGCTCTTCGTGTTCTGGAGTGTGTTCTTTGTCAGACATATCTTTCAATGTTATGGGTCGTTATCCTAAACTCGTTTCAGGATTTTAAAAATCGTCTTTAAGTCTGAAAGATAGTAACAATTATGAGGACAATCAAATTCCTAACAGGAATCACTAGCTATTCCAAATTTCCCAAGATTTTTCTGCTTGGAACTCTAGCATTTTAAGTCCGTTTACTATCGTTGCTCCTTTAGATTTTCCTTGTTTAAGAAATGCTGTTTCTGAAGGATTGTAAATAAGATCGAACATTATATGTTTCTCTGAAATACCCTCATAAGGTATCTGAGGTTTTTGTTGAATATTAGGATGCGTTCCTAACGGTGTGCAGTTAATAATTAATGTATAATCTCTAACAATATCTTCGTCTAGATTATGATAGCTCATTTCATTAAAATCTGGATTTCTAGACACAAAAACATAATTAATACCTAGCTTTTTTAAGCTATAAGCAATAGCTTTTGATGCGCCGCCAGTACCTAGTATTAAAGCCTTTTTATGGTGTGCTTTTAGGTGTGGTTTTAAAGCTTTAGTAAAACCATAAAAGTCTGTGTTATGGCCAATACTTTTACCGTCTTCAAATTTAACAGTGTTTACAGCACCAATGTTTACAGCATCTTCCTGTAATTCATCTAAGTAAGGTATTATACTTTCTTTATAGGGAATTGTGATATTTATACCAGAAATTTGAGCACTAGGATTTAGTATAGTTGTTACCAATTCTATGTTTTGAAAATCAAAATTTTCATAGGTAGCATTTAAATCTTCAGCTTTAAATTTTTCAGAAAAATAGCCTCTTGAAAATGAGTAGTCTATATCTTTTCCTAATAATCCGAATTTACGAGTCTTCATATGTTGGAGCATTTAATTTTCCATACCAATCTAAAGCGAGAACAATACCTAAGCCAATAAGTACAAATAAAACAGCAAGCCAAGTATGTCCTGCGTTAAAATCTGGCCAATATCTTTGGTAGCCTTCAATAATAGGATTGTTATTTATATCGTAAAGTGGTTGTCCATCTTTACCTACCTTAAGAATCTTGTCTTTCCAAGGCCAGACTACACCTAAAGATCCAGTTATAAACCCAATAATTACAGCAAAGGTTTCATTTTTATAGCTTTTTAAAACGAATCCTAATATATAAGCCCAACTCACTAACCCTACTAAAGAACCTGCGAGGAAAACAAAGAAAATCTTGAGGAGATGCACGCGTTCTGGCATATTTACAAAAGAAAAATCGAGCTGTAAAATATCTGCGACAGTTAAGTTTATAGCATTTACAGAGTCTACCAGCAATAAGACATAGTTGCCAATTAAAATTAAGATGAAAGAGCCAGAAAGACCAGGTAATGTCATACCAGAAACCCCTAAAATTCCACAGAAGAATACAAAAAGAAGGTTGTCATTTTCTGTTGCTGGACTTAAAAAGGAAATACCAACACCTGTAATTATGCCTAAAAGCAAAAAGCCTATGTTCTTCTTAGACCAGTCATCATAGTCTTTAGCAATGTAATAAATTGAGCCTATTATCATTCCAAAAAAACCTGACCAAACTAATATCTCATAGTGCTTAATTAAATAATCTAATAAGATAGAAATGCTGAAATAACTTATGATGATACCAAATAATAGAGGCATCATAAAACTACCATTGGTGTATCTATGAAAACTTTTAAACCTTCCGTTTATAAAAAGCTTAAATGCATTTTTATCAAACTTTTGAAGCGTATATATAAACTCTTCGTAAAAGCCTACTACAAAGGCAACAATACCACCAGAGACGCCAGGAACTTTATTTGCCGCACCCATTCCTAAGCCTTTTAAGACTAGGAAAAATTGATCCGTAAAGCTACGTTTGTTATGCATTGGCTTGTTGAGTTGCTACACGCTCTAAGATAAGAATTAATAAAAATCCTGCAACCATTAGGAGTAAGGCAAATATAAGTTGAGGGTCGCCATCAAAATGTTGTGGTAAGACAGATTGCTCTCTAATAACCATGTCTTTATCTCCAACAGTTACTGTTTCCAGAATTTCTTTCCAAGGCCATATTTTATTTAAAGAACCTGTTATAAAACCTGTTAACACAGCAAGTGTGACAGCTTTGTATTTTAAGAATAACCACTTTAAGACTCTTGAAAAAGACAGTAATCCTACAACTGCGCCAACTGCAACAATACCTATAGTCTTAAAATCGAAATCGTGTATAGCCTCACTAATTGTTTTGTACGCTCCTAAAAGCACTAATATAAAAGCTCCAGAGATTCCTGGTAATATCATAGCGCATACTGCAATAGCACCAGCAATAAATAAGAAAAAAGGTGATTGTGTTCCTGTAATAGGAGGTAAGGTTGTAATGTAAAAAGCAACAGCTGCTCCCAATACTAATGCTGTAATTATTTTTGCATTCCATTTAGGTATTTGCTTTCCTACAAACCAAATACTTGCTATAACTAAGCCAAAGAAAAATGACCAAATTAAAATAGGGTGATTTTCTAGTAAATAATTTGCTAAACGCATTACTGTAAATACACTAATGGCAATGCCTAAAAATAATGCAATTATAAAATTACCGTTTGCTTTTTTCCACATAGAGGAGAAGCCAAACTCTCGCCATTCTTTAAGTAATCCTAAATTAATACCACTAATGGTAGTTACCAATTCTTCATATATGCCAGAAATAAAAGCAATGGTACCACCAGAAACTCCAGGTACAACATCTGCTGCACCCATAGCAATTCCTTTTAAGGATATAAGTGCATAGTCTTTAAAATTGCGCTCCATAATAGTAAGTTAGTTGCACAAAAATAGACAATTGGTTAAGTAAGTAAAGGACTAAGGGATATAAATCTTAATAACGTCTTTTACAGATTTTCGCTGAAAAACCATTGGGAATAATTCTTCAATTATAATATGGTATTCTGGGTCTATCTTAAGGCCGTTATTTAAATGAAAATAACCTTTTTCACCTTCATTTAACAAGAAATGTAATCCAGATAATCTGTATTCAATTTCTGCTGTATCCGGATAAAACTCTTCAGCTTGTAATAGATTATTAATAGCTACATTATATTCACCAAGATTTATAAGTATGTCACAACGTGTAATCCAAGTTTCTAGCTCATAGTTTCCAAGCTCTAAAGATTTTCTGTAACCACGCTCTGCTTCTTCATAAAATTTTAGACGGTTGTTTATTTTAGCATAACGCTTCCAGTAAAGAACATTGTCTTCGTCTATATCTATAGCTTTATTTATAAAATAAAGTGCTTTTTGATAGTCTAACTTTTTAAGATATTGGTCTGTTAAAGCAATCCAGCCTTTGTCTAATAACGGATCTTCATGTACACATTTAGTAAAATGTTGCAAGGCAAGATCATCTGCGCCTAGTTTTTCAAAACATCTACCAATTCTAAGATATGCAAATGCAGTTGGGTCATCTAGCTCTAAAGTAATTCTGTAGTTTTCTATAGCTTCATTATAACGCTTAAGTTTTTCTAAAACTTTACCTTTTTCAAGATAAGCGCCTATAAAAGTATCGTCACTAATTATAGCAAAATCATAAGCAGTTAATGCCTTTTCATAATCCTTATCATCAAAATACTGTTTTCCTAACTGGTGCCACGCAACCTCACAATATGGGTTGGTGTTTAGGTACATACTTAGATAGTCGATTGCTTCTTTACGTTGATTTAAAAAATCGAAACAATACACAATATTATATAACGATGCATAATCTTCTTCATCTTGCTCAAGACACTTCATAAAGCTAAACTTGGCATTTTCATAATCTTCCATAAAGAGATGTTCCATGCCTATTAAAGAATATACATCGGCTTCATCTAAAGTTAGCTCTAATGCTGTTTCCAGCATTTCTATAGCTTTTTTATGATTGTCTTGTTTGCTGAAGATATTAGCTTTCTGAATGAAAATCTCTTCGTTTGTAGGTTCTAAAAGGTACAACTCGCTCAAAATTTCATTGGCGCGATCTAACTTATTTTCAAAAACTAAAACTTCAACTTTATGAAGCTTAAGATTTATTGATGATGGGTGCTGGCTAAGCCCTAACTTAATAGCACGCTTAGCTAGGCCAATTTTACCCATTTCCAGGTAGTGGCTTATAATGTTCTCAAATTCATCTGCATCAAAGAATAAGACATCATTGGTCTTAAGCATTGATTCAAATTTATCGAGCGAGAAATTATGGTCTTCATTATGGCTTAATTGCATAGCGTTCAGATTTGCATTCCTACTTAAATAAAGTTATAAATCTATCTTACGGGCACTTGCTGATTTGCGTATTGTTTTCAACAAAGTAATTAACAAGATTTATTATTAGACTTTACACTATTTAGAATGTCAATAATAATGCCACAGCCTTTCTTGATTTCTTCTTCTGAAATTGTAAGTGGCGGAGATATTCTAAGTGCCTTATTTTCAAATAGTAACCAAAACAAAATAAGTCCTTTTTCCTGACACGCCAAGATGACTTCTGAAGCTATTTCAGCAGATGGTAATATTGGTGCTAACATTAATCCAGAGCCTCTTATTTCTGAAATTAATGGGTGTTTTAATAGCTTTCTGAAGAGTTTTTCCTTCTTTAAAGCTTCTTGCATAAGGTTTGTTTCTGTAATTTCCTGCAAGGTTGCAAGTGCAGAAGCCGCAATAACAGGATTACCACCAAATGTTGTAATATGACCTAATTTAGGGTTGTCACTTAGTAAATCCATTAATGAGTTTGATGCGGTAAATGCCCCAATAGGTAGGCCGCCACCCATACCTTTTCCCATTACTACAATATCTGGTACGACATTAAAATTCTGAAAGCCAAAAAGAGTTCCGGTACGACCAAATCCTGGTTGAATTTCATCTAGAATTAAAAGTGCGCCAACTGTTTTACAGCGATCTTTTACTTTTTTTAAATAATCGTTTTTCGGAAGAATAAATCCAGCACCGCCTTGTATGGTCTCTAATATAACACACGCCGTTTTATCACTAATTTTTGAAAGATGTTCCTCGTTATTAAATTCAATAAAATTCACATCTTCAATTAAAGGTTTAAATGGAGCAGTGCGCTCTTCAATATCCATTAAACTTAAAGAACCCATTGTATTACCATGGTATGCTTTATGTGCAGCGATAATTTCTGTTCTTCCTGTAGCTCTTCTAGCTAGTTTTAATGCGCCCTCAATAGCTTCTGTGCCTGAGTTTACCAAGTAAGTTTTATTTAATGATTTTGGTAAGTTTTTAGCCAGGAGTTTAGATAGTTTTACTGCAGGTTCTTGAGCATATTCCCCATAAACCATAACATGTAAATACTTTTCTAGTTGTGCTTTAATTGCATTAATAACTCGTGGATGCCTATGGCCTAAACTGCAGGCAGAAACTCCAGCAACAAAATCTAAATAGGCTTTATTGTTGGTGTCATAAATGTAAGATCCTTCTGCATAGCTAACTTCTAATGCTAAAGGATGCGGAGTGGTTTGTGCTTGGTAAGTAATGAAATCATCTTTCATAGCTTATAATAATGGTTATGCAAAATTGGCAGAAATGCTAATTGTCTTCCTTAGTTAAGCCTTGCGGGTCTAGTAAGGGCTTTGCATTTGGAGTTATTGTTTGCTTAGGATTTTTTAATAAATCCTTTTTAAGTTTTGGAGCTGTAATGATGCTGTCTTGAGCTTTGTTCTGTAATGTCTCTGGCTTTAGTCTGGAGTTTTCATTTAATAGAAGCTCATCATCTTCATCCCGTTCTTCAAAGAATGCTTTTTCTTCTGTAGGCAAAGGGATACCTTTTATTTTAACAAGTTCTAAAGGTGCTTCGCCTTTAAATAAATCTTCTTTTGTAATTAATTGTTCTGTACCTCGCCAATTAAAACCGGTCAATTTTTTTTCTACATCTGGTTTATTTAGGTCTGGATTAATGGTGCCATCTATCTGTTTATAGTAATACACATCAACAATTTCTCTGTTTTCCATAAGTATGGAGATTGATGATGCCAATGTGTTATTTAAACCGATTAGCTCTTTTTGCTCGTTTCTTAAATAATAGATGGTTTCTGTATTCTTGAGTACATCAACTTGGTATAAATCGTTATCATCATTAAACAACCCAATAAGTTCTTTACCTTTTACTTGGTTGTAACCTTCAATAGAATCTTTCTGAATCATAAACGCATTATTAAAAACCTTTAAGGTGTCTAGCGTTTCTGTCTTAGGATTATTAAGTAGGTGTATAGTGTCTCCGGTAAGTTGACTATTGCTTGACCAGAGTACAGGATTTCCAAGCATTTTTGTGAGACCTGTCTTTTGTTGTATATGGACACTGTCACACTTTCCACTCATATTGCTTTTAAAAAGCCGTGTATCATAAAAGCCTCTTATAACTCTGTTTTCTGGCTTTCCAGTAATCATAAGCGTATCGCTATGTATATATACAGAATCTTTGTCCTGTACAGTTATAGCTAATGCTCTTTTTGTTATAAATACAGAATCTTTATCTCTAAAAACTTCTGCATAATGTCCCTTTATAATGCTTTGGTTAGCGGTATCTGTAACTTTAATGTTATTAGTGGCAGATGCAAAATTCTTTGCGCGATCAAAAAACAAGCTGTCGCCTTCTAATTTCCGATTATCATAATCTATCTGAGAATTTTTAACAAAATATCCAGTATCGCCTCTTGTGTCATAAAAACCACGTTCACAGTAAACTGTACTTGTTTCGCTTTCGATAGTAGATTCACCGTACAAGTATGCGTGACCAGACTTTGTATAAAAATCTAACTGCTCACTATTAATAACGTATTCTGGATTGTTTACCACAACATCCCTTTTAAAAGAATATTTGTCAAGCTCCATATAATAGCGCCCAATTTTACTGGTAATGGTACTTGCAGTATCTCTAACGGTACCACCACTTCTGTAAAAAGCTTGCTGTTTTGTACGGTCAAAAAACAAAGAATCTGTGGTTAAAGTTTGTGATGGTGTGGAAAGCCTAACACCAGTACTTGCAAAAGCAAACTTGGTATTGCCATTATACTCGGCATAGGTACTATTCATATTAACCGTGTCGCCTTGTTTGATCCTTACATTTCCATAAGCTTTAAAGAAATTGTCTTCTTTATAAAACACTGCTTGGTCACACCAAACATCTATACCTTCGTGTAAGAAATGAACTTGTTCTTTTACTTTTGATAAAATTAATGCGCCAGGATATTTAACTTCATCAATTAATGTTCTGTTTGCAGTATAATCTATCTTACTGTCTTTTATAGTGTCTTGTTCTTGCCCATACGTGTATTGCAAGGTTAACAGTGCTATGAGAAGTATATATTTAAGCGTTTTCAACTAAAAGTAAATTTTGTGTAAAAGTAACGAAAAAGACACTGTAACATTGCCTATTGTGTATTTTGATATAAATACGAATTACAAGCTATTGAGTTACAAAATAAAAAAAGCCCTCAATCCTAAAATTGAAGGCTTTTCTAGAGTCAATGAAAGTTGATTATTTTTTCTTAATAGCTTCAACTTCGGCTTTAAGTTTTTCTATTTCCTTTTGTTGTGCTATAATATGCAAGTATAATTCTTCTATCTTCTCTAAGCTTTGTACAGCAAGTTCAGATAAATTAATGGTCATATTATTGTCTTTAACTTCTTTATAAGATGTCACACCAGGTAGATGGTTGTTTTCTTTTACAAACTCTTCTACAGTCTTTAAAGATGTAAAGTTGTAATCTTCTTTTATAGTAGAAGTACCTTTATAATAATTTTGAAATACATAATCCGGATACGTTTGTGTAGCAGAGATAAAGGTATCTGCTTTTACATTACCGCCAGTTGCATCTATACGTTCTGTAGGCGTTTCTACACCAAATCCAAATAGATTGGCATCCAAATCTCCATAAATACTATTTCCTATATTTAATTGGTTACTTATAATAGCACCTGTGCCATTTGTTCCGGCACCTATAAAGATATTGTTACTTCCTTCAGTTACATTTCCACCAGCAAATCTTCCTAAGGCAACATTATTAACACCTGTTGTATTTGAAAACATTGCAGCATATCCAACTCCAGTATTATTATTAGAGTTTATAGAGTTTAAAGCAAAACTACCAACGGCAATATTAAAAGACCCGCTTGTACTTTCACTATATGCAGCAAAACCTACTGCTGTATTTAGGTCTCCAGTACCGTGATTTTGCATGGCAAAGGAACCTAGTGCAGCGTTGCTGCTTCCTTCGCTTTCTTTCATACTGTCTACGCCTATTGATGTATTATCATTACCTGCAGTGCCATTTTCCATAGATCCTGCACCTACTGCAGTATTTCTTGCGCCACCTATATTAAGTCTTAATACTCCTTGACCTAGTCCTGTGTTAAAATCACCCGAAGTTTTTTCTGCCATAACAGCTGTACCAACACCAACATTACCAATAGCACCTGTAATTTGACCCAATGCACCACCTTGTCCTATAGCAACATTGTCGCCAGCTGTAGTAGCACTACCGAGAGCAAATTCACCAAAGGCTAAATTGTTACCGCCATCTGTTAAGTTTAACATAGCCTCATTTCCTATAGCGTAGTTTGTGAAACTTGATGCGGTAGCAACTGCTAGAGCATTTATACCAATACCTATTTGTCTTGAACCTTGGGCTTCTCGCATTGCCTCATATCCAAGTGCTAAGTTACCAAAGCCATCACTATTACCTCTAAGTGCTCTTACTCCAAAACCAGTATTTTCACTTCCAGTAGTATTTGATTCTAATGCTGTAAAACCTGCTGCTGTGTTCGCATTACCTGTTGTATTAGCGGCTTGAGTCCTTCTTCCTAAAGCTACATTTTCATTTCCTTCGGTATTATCTACAAGAGCTTCTACACCAACAGCTACATTTGAGTTTCCAGAGCTTGTGTTTCGCAATGCAGCTGCGCCAACAGCAGTGTTATCTATAGAGCTGGTAGATAACGCTAATGCGTCTATGCCAATAGCAACATTTGCATTACCATCTATATTTGCGTTTAGGGTGTTACCACCAATAGCAACGTTATCGTTTCCAGTTGTATTACTCCTTAAGGAGTTATTTCCCAATGCGACATTAGAATTTCCTTCGGTATTAGCAGCCATTGCTTCAGTACCTATACCCACATTATCTTCACCTGTGGTATTTCCAACTAGTGCTATAAGACCGATACCAACATTGCGCTCACCTGAGGTATTATTTTCTAATGCGCTTCCTCCAATTCCAACGTTAAACTGTCCTGTTGTTGTCAATCTAAGTGTATTAGGACCAACGCCGACATTACCATTTGCTTCAGTTGCTGTAGAAAGTGATTGATTACCAACAGCCACATTATCATTTCCTATAGTATTAGAGCCTAAAGTGTTTCCACCAATAGCAACATTATTAAAACCTTCTGTATTATTGCTCAGAGCAACAACACCTAAGGCTACATTGTCACCGCCAGTTGTGTTGCTTGTCATAGCGTTATTTCCTAAAGCTATGTTATTTTGTCCTGTGGTATTTTGAGACAATGCCACTTGCCCTAATCCAATATTTTGATTTCCAGATGTGTTTGCTGAAAGCACATTGTCACCAATTGCAATATTAAATTGTCCTGTATTAACAGGTAAAGTCCCATTACCTATGGCTACATTAGACGTTCCTGTTGAGCCAGCACCTAATGCATTATTTCCTAATCCGATATTTTGATCCTCAAACCTTGCAACTTGTACGTTATTACGCTTTAAGATAAGGTCTTGATCATTTGTTGAGCCTAGAAAGTCTATAGCTTCATCAATAGTATTACCTTGTAGTGTCCAGTCTGAACTCATGCTATTGGAACTACCAGATACAGATGCATATTTTGCATAAGGGACACTAAGAAGTCTGCTAGAACCTACTAGAGTGTAGTTTGTGCCACCACTAGGATCTGTCTCTGTAGTTACAAAATGAGACGCATTGCCCCAATCTATTACGCTAAAATCTCCAGATACTACTGTCCCTTCACTAATGATGAGAGAGATTAAGCCAACGTCTGATGTAGTGACAGTGTGAGTTTCTTGATATACTAATGGTCCACTAGTAGATCCTTCATAAATACCAACTCTAATAGATACGTTTTGGTTGTCTATTGGAAGTCCATCTGTATCTCTAATGATAGACTGGTAGCTGAAACCTTCATTATTTTGCGCTATTGCAAATGAAGAAGTAAGCATAATAGCTACTAGAGCTAATGCTGAAAAAATGTAGTTAATTTTCATAATAATAAATTTATCGTTTAACGATTCTTGTTATTTTTATGGGGCTGTTGTTTTCTAAAAGTTGAAGAATGTAAATACCACTTGAGAGGTAATCCATTTGCAAGGTTGTACGTTCTGCTGTTATAGTGTTTGCAGAGATTTGTTTTCCTAAAGTATCGTATAGTTTATAAGACAGATTAGAGTCCCATTGCTTAATTTCCAAATGCACGCTATTGTTTGTTGGGTTAGGATAAATGGAAGTTTCCAAAGCTAAAGGGTTGTTTTCTTCTGTGCTTAAAACCTCTATAAATAAAGGTTGCTGCACACCTTGAACTTCTTGTGTGTTTGCAGAGGCATTTTCAAGGTAAAAAACTTGCCCAATACTAGCTGTCTGTAAAATGTCATTTTGTGGTGGCGAATTAATTGCAGCAGCATTAATTGAGGTTTGTGCAAAGAGCGGAATAGTAAGTAAGCTCAAGAACAATAACCACAGATAGGTTTTGATGTTGATTTTCATATATTATTGATTTAAAGTTCGTTAGTGAAGTTACTTAGGAACGCCTCGTCTTGAAATACCTAATATTAAGTATATTTTTAAGTGATTAAATGATTGATTTATAGTAAGTAACGGCAAGCTGAGGTTAGTGAGAGTAGCACTTGGCACTTTAAATAGTAAGATACAAGACATAAAAGGTTAAGATATAAACTTCATAACTAAAAGCTAAACTTGCAATGTTGCCTAAGCTTTGCTTATTTCTTATCTTCGCGAGACTGTAATAAAAGTAGATTTATTTTAAATATTAAAGCAATTTTTCAATGAAGCAAGCCACTATAAAGTATACAAAGACAGATGAAGCTCCAATGTTAGCTACACATTCGTTTTTACCTATTGTACAACGATTTACTAAAACATCTAACATTACTATCGATGTAGAAGACATCTCATTGGCAGGCAGAATTATTGCAACATTTTCAGACCGTCTTACAGAAGAGCAAAAGCAATACGATGCTTTGGCAGCACTTGGTGAACTTGCTAAGCAACCAGAAGCTAACATAATAAAGCTTCCTAACATTAGTGCATCTGTACCTCAACTAAACGCAGCAGTATTAGAGTTGCAGGCAAAAGGTTTTGATATTCCTACTTATCCGGAAGATGCAGAAACAGAAGAAGACAAAGCTTTAAGAGCAAAATTTGCAAAATGTTTAGGTAGTGCTGTAAACCCTGTGTTGCGTGAAGGTAATTCAGATAGACGTGCACCTAAGCCAGTTAAGCAATATGCTAAGAACAATCCACATAGAATGGGCGAGTGGTCTTCAGACTCAAAATCTCACGTTTCTACAATGGATCACGGTGACTTTAGGCACAATGAAAAATCTGTAACTATTAAAAATGCAGGATCTCTAAAAATTGAGCACGTTGGTAAGGATGGAGAAGTAACTACATTAAAAGACAAGGTTTCAGTTTTAGATGGCGAAGTTATAGATGCGTCTGTAATGGAAAAAACGGCATTAATTAACTTCTTGAAAGAGCAGGTTAAAGATGCTAAGGATAAAGGCATTTTGTTTTCATTGCATATGAAAGCAACAATGATGAAAGTAAGTGACCCAAAGATTTTTGGCCATGCAGTAAGAGTATTCTTTGCACCTGTATTCGAAAAATATGGAGAAACTTTTGACGAGTTAGGAGTAGATGTAAATAATGGTTTTGGAGATTTAATAGCTAAACTACCAGAATTACCAAACGCTAAGCGAGAAGAGATTGAAGCAGCTATTGAAGCTTGTTACAATGAACAACCAGATTTAGCAATGGTAAATAGTGATAAAGGAATTACAAATTTACACGTACCAAGTGATGTTATTATAGATGCTTCTATGCCAGCTATGATTCGTACTTCTGGACAAATGTGGAACAAAGAAGGCAACCAACAAGATACAAAGGCGGTAATTCCAGATAGTAGTTATGCCGGTATTTATCAAGAAACTATTGAATTTTGTAAGACACACGGTGCTTTTGACCCTACGACTATGGGAACTGTGCCAAATGTTGGACTTATGGCTCAAAAAGCAGAAGAATATGGTTCTCACGATAAAACATTCGAAATTGAGACTGAAGGTACTGTTCGAGTTGTAGATGCTCAAGGCAATACACTAACAGAGCACAATGTTTCTGAAGGTGATATTTGGAGAATGTGCCAAGTAAAAGATTTACCAATTCAAGATTGGGTAAAATTAGCCGTAAGAAGAGCAAAAGCTTCTCAAACACCAGCTATTTTCTGGTTAGATAAGACAAGAGCCCACGATGCAGAACTTATTACTAAGGTAAATACCTATTTAGCAGACTTAGATACAGATGGCTTAGACATACAAATTATGTCTCCTGTTGAAGCTACTAAATATACGTTAGCTAGAATGAGAGAAGGTAAGGATACCATCTCTGTAACAGGAAACGTATTACGTGATTATAATACAGATTTATTCCCAATTTTAGAATTAGGGACAAGTGCAAAAATGTTATCTATAGTACCATTAATGAATGGTGGTGGTTTATTTGAAACGGGTGCTGGTGGTAGTGCTCCTAAGCACGTACAGCAGTTTGTAGAAGAAGGTCACTTACGTTGGGATTCTTTAGGAGAGTTTTTAGCGCTTGCTGTATCTCTTGAGCATTTATCTGAATTTGCAGACAACCCTAAAGCTCAAATCTTGGCAGATACTTTAGATGAAGCAACAGTAAAGTTTTTAGAAAACAGAAAATCGCCGTCTCGTAAGGTTAATGAATTAGATAACCGAGGTAGTCATTTTTACTTAGCAATGTATTGGGCACAAGGATTAGCATCTCAAGATAAAGATGCAGATCTAAAAGATGAGTTTGCTAGTCTTGCAGAAACTATGCAAGCTAATGAAGATAAGATTATTAAAGAGTTAAATGCAGCTCAAGGTGCTCCTGTAAATATCGATGGATACTACTACCCAGATTATAACAAAGTGAGTAAAGCTATGAGACCAAGTGAAACACTTAATGCTATTTTAAACTAATTACTAGTTTATATTAATTTAAAAAGCTTCCTAAGATTATCTTAGGAAGCTTTTTTTATGTTTAAAAATAAAAGCCATTTCCCTAAAGCGAAATGCTAAAAGAAATGGCTTTTTAGAATTGTTTAAATTTGTGTAGCATCTCTTTCAATGCGTTACTGGTATCTGTTTTTAAACGAACCCGACACAGAAACAATTCTGCTAAATCTAAATTTATACATCTCTTATAAGACTATTATAAAAGCGAATCCTAAAGATTTAGAACGGTCATTATAGTAAAGTGAATTACAATTTAAATTATAAATTAACTCTTACTAATAGACCAAAGTAATGAACGTTTATTACTGTATTAAAGTATCTGTAACTCCTTGCGACGTTAGGTATTCTTTAATAACATTACTAATGTAATATAAAATTAAATAAATGACATTATAATATAACTATTTAGTTTTTAACTTGTTATAAACCTTTGTTATTAACATTTGTTGATATGTAGTCTTAGTTAATCTTTGTTAAGGTAACACCTGTCGGGATTGAGAATCCTGGCTGTATTTCTGGGCTTATACCTTCTATATAAATGCCGCCTTTGCCTCTAAGGCTCCAATCTGCTTTCGTGGCTAAAATACTGCCATTACTTTGGGTAAGATATTCTGTGATCTCTAATCTTCCGTTGCCAAGCTTTTCTTTTGCATAATCACTAAACTGAAAATGGAATGTTAGATCTGAAGGATGACCACTACCGTATATAGGTACATATGCACCGCTCCAAAAATTAGTGCTGTTTACAACATTGTCTAAGGTGTTAACAACCACAATGCCATCTTCTACATATTTGTATTTGCCGACAAGATAATCTTTATATATGTCACTAAAATGTACATATACCATTTCTATTTTTTCAAACACTAATGTTAAGGTACTGTTGCCATCTGTCCATTCCCAAGTGCCCACAAAAGGTTGGTAGGCGTTGGTTGTATCTTTGTAATAACATCCTGGTGTAAGCTCGATTGAGTAATCATTTTCTCGAGCTTCCATAGAGATAATGGGTTGCTGTGCATTGCAGTAAACACCAATTAGTAGAAAAAATATAAAAGTGATTCTCATTATTACTTTAAAAATTAAAAAAAAAAGCCTTTCAACTCTAAGAGAAGAAAGGCTTTTAATGTGTTTAGAGTGAAAACTACTCAGTAAAACGACGTTCTTTAATACGTGCTTTTTTACCAGTAAGGTTTCTAAGGTAGTATATACGTGCTCTACGTACTTTACCACGCTTGTTAACTTCTACTTTTTGTAAAGCAGGCATGTTAACTGGGAAGATACGCTCTACACCTACAGTACCACTCATCTTACGGATAGTAAATGTTTCTGTAAGACCTTTTCCTCTACGTTGTATTACTACACCGCGGAAAAACTGCGTACGAGATTTTTCACCTTCCTTAATTTCGTAATACACTGTTATAGTGTCTCCAGCTACAAATTCTGGAAATTCTTTTTTTGTAACGAATTCGTCTTGAACAAATTTGATTAACGAGTCCATAGTATATGGTTTTGTGTTTAGTTTGAAACAACATTCGCGATTCTCGCCAGAGGTTATTTTAAATCGAGGTGCAAAATTACTTATTTTTTTCTATTAACCAAGTGTTTTTTAATAGAATATGCAATTATTCCCAACCTACCCAAAATTGCTTAATAACTGCATTATCAGGAATTTGAGAGGCTTCAATTTTTGTGCTAGTGTCAAACTGTAGTTTGCTTGGTAACTGTTTCTTGTCTATTGTAACATAAGCGTTAATCTCATCTATAAAAATTACGGCAGAGCTCAACGTATTTTCAATTCTTGAAATTGGGTAAAATTCTTGTATGTCTTTAAAGGTGCTTTTTACAGTAAGACCTTTTTCAGTTTTGTAACGATCATCTATAATACGTATGTTAGCAATTGTGCTTGTGCTATCAAATTCTTCAGATGGTGCTAAGTGTAATAAGTAGGTACCACCTTTTTCATAAATATCTATTTCTGCGCCGCCATTTATAAATTCATCTCCAGTAATATTGTTCACAATGGAGTCTTGGCTGTAAATAGAATCTAATTGGCTTACTTTAATATCCTTGGTGAGCTTGCCAATATTTGTTGCTGTAATTAAAAAAGGGTCTTGTTCTTTTTCGCAAGATGTAAAGAAGATACAAAGTATTGCAATTGCTAAAAGGTTCTTCATGAGTATGTAGGATTTTAGTTTTAAAAACGTTTAATAGTCTTCGAAAGTAATGTACTTTACAGTAAGCTCAAAATTGATTAGTGTCTATTTAATAAATTTTATGAGCGATGGGTATAACGAACGGTTCCTTCCAGCTCTTAACTTTATTGCAGATCCTATAGCTAAACTACAATTTAGTAAATACAATAGGATAACAATGTAAAACAACATAGAGCTACCGGAATAATGCATAACTTTAAATAGAGTGGCCAGTATTATAATTCCAAATGTGATAAGTGACCATATAATTTGAAAATTTAATATAGTTGCACCCACTTTATGTAACCCTATAATTTTATTTTTTTTAGGCATCCAAAGTATTAATGGTAATATGATGTTGCCTAGCGGTAAGATAATAACTGATAAAACTGAAAGGTGTAGTGCTATATGATAGGTTTTGTCTTCCTCTTTACCGTAAACAGCAAGGTCTTCAATATTTAATTGTAATGCAGTACATATTAAATGTAGTGTTTTGCCGCGTGGTTCATTTTTATTGGTTTCTATACGCTGTATGGTTCTCAAGCTTACCTTAGCGGAATCTGCCAATTCTTCCTGAGAAAGTCCTTTTTGTTTTCTTGCGTCTTTAATTTTTTGACCTAGGTGACTCATGATATATGTTTTAAATTATGCATCAAAACTAATTGTGAACATATATAATCTCTTGCGTCTTGTGTGTGACATGTTTACGACATTTATGTCAAAAGTCTGTAAAACAAATATTTAGATATGGTTGTTATTTAATCATTTTACCTAAGATGCCTAGCACACCTCTAATTACTGTGGCACTGGTAAGCACTTTTATTATGGCTTTTTGAGTATCGCTAGTTGTATTTCTTGACCGTGTTTTTCTTCTGCTTGTTGCTTTTTTTGCTTCTTTTTCTAGCTCTTCGCGTTCTGCTTGGGCTTTAGATTTTGCTTCTTCTTCAGCAGCTTTAGCAATTTTTTCTTCCAACATTTCGTTGGCACTTTTTCGGTCTATCACTTCATTATACTTATCTGCTAGGTAAGATTCTTCATTAAGTGTTTTAATTTCTTTGTCTGTAAGTATATCCATTCGGCTCATAGGAGCTCGCATCATAGTAGCAGCTAAAGGTGTTGGTCTTCCTTTTTCATCTAATGCAGAGACTAAGGCTTCTCCTATTCCTAAAGATGTAAGAACATCTGCTGTATCATAAAACGGAGATATAGGATAGTTTTCTGCAGTTAGCTTAATGGCTTTTCTATCTTTTGCTGTAAATGCACGTAAGGCATGTTGCACCTTTAAACCTAATTGGCTTAAGACACCATCTGGAACATCTGTTGGGTTTTGAGTTACAAAATAAAGACCTACACCTTTAGAGCGAATTAACTTTACAATACTTTCAATTTGTGAGTGTAATGCTTTAGAAGCTTCTTTAAATATAAGATGTGCTTCATCTATAAAAATTATGAGTTCTGGTTTGCCGCTATCTCCTTGTTCTGGAAACGTTGAGTATATCTCGGCTAATAAACTTAACATAAATGTTGAAAACAACTTAGGCCTGTCTTGTATATCGGTTAGGCGAATAATATTTATATAACCTTTACCATTACTATCTGTACGTTTAAGGTCTTTAACTTCAAAAGAACGTTCACCAAAAAATATATCTGCGCCTTGTTGTTCAAGCTCTACTATCTTTCTGAGAATTGCGCCGGTAGATGCAGATGAAATCCTACCGTAATCCTTCTCCAATTCTTCCTTACCTTCATTTGTAGAGTATTGCAAAACTTTTTTAAAATCTTCAAGATCTAGTAAAGGCAGTTTATTGTCATCGCAATATTTAAAGATAACAGAGATAATACCACTTTGGGCATCACTGGCATCTAATATTCTAGAAAATAAAACAGGTCCAAACTCACTTACCGTAGCTCTTAACCTCACGCCATCTTGGTCGCTAAGGCTCAAAAGCTCAACAGGAAACTTACTGGCATTAAAAGGTAATCCTATTTTTTCATGACGTTCATCTATTTTCGGGTGGCCTTCACTTGCTGCTGCCAAGCCACTTAAGTCACCCTTCATATCCATAAGTAAAACAGGTACACCTTTATCACTTAGGTTTTCTGCCAGTACTTGTAAAGATTTAGTCTTACCAGTTCCAGTAGCACCAGCAATAAGACCGTGACGGTTCATCGTTTTAAGCGGAATTTTTACAAGGGCATTGGTAATAGTTTCGCCATCCAGCATAGCTGCGCCAAGATTAATACTATCACCTTTAAATGTATTGCCGTTATCTATAACCGCTTTAAACTCGTCTCTTTTAGTCATGGCTCTTTAAAATTAGACGATAAAAATAGGAATACATTTATGGGTTTACAATATTACTTTTATAATAATAAAGGTTAGAGACAATCCTTCTATTTCAAAAGGAATACCCTTATCTTTGCCAGCTATGACGAAAGAAGAGATATCTCAATTGGTTGAAGAAGGTAAGATGTTGCCACTTATGGAAGAATTTTACACCATACAAGGTGAAGGTTATCATAAGGGAACGGCTGCTTATTTTATAAGAATTGGTGGTTGCGATGTAGGTTGCCATTGGTGTGATGTAAAAGAGAGTTGGGATGCAGAGAAACATCCGCCAACCGCAACAGAGCGTATAGTTTCTGAAGCTGTAAAATACTCTAAGACTATTGTTGTTACTGGAGGCGAACCATTAACTTGGGATATGACACTGTTAACTCAGATGCTTAAAGCTGAAGGTGCTCAAACACATATTGAAACAAGTGGTGCATATACATTAACTGGTAAATGGGACTGGATATGCCTATCTCCTAAGAAGTTAAAGCTTCCTACTAAAGAGGTTTATGAAAAAGCTAATGAGCTTAAAGTTATTATCTTTAATAAACACGATTTAAAATTTGCAGAAGAACAAGCAGCAAAAGTAAATAAGGATTGTATTTTGTATTTGCAACCAGAGTGGAGTGTAAGAGACAAAGTAGTGCCTTTAATTGTTGACTTTGTGATGGCAAACCCACAATGGAAAGTAAGTTTGCAAACACATAAGTATTTGAATATTCCGTAATAACTTTAACTAACTAAATAATTAAAAAATGAAAACGTATTTTATTTCTGCACTTGTGTGTTTAATGTCTGTAATGTCTTGGGGTCAAGTAGAAGAAGGTTACGAAGACACCTTAAAAAAGATGTTTGAAGTATCTGGTACAGAAGCTGCTTATCAATCTACAATTAAACAAATGGTAGGTATGTATAAATCACAAAAATCAGATGTGCCTGCAGATGCTTGGGATTCTTTAGAAAAGGAATTTTTAGCAATGTCTTTAAATGATTTAACTAAAATGTTAGTGCCTGTATATAGTAAGCACTTAACAAAGAATGATTTAGAAGAGTTAATTGCATTTTATCAAACCGAAGTAGGTACTAAATTTGCAAATAGCACACCGGCAATTATGCAAGAATCTATGCAGGTAGGACAGCAATGGGGAATGGAGCTTGGAAAACGTTTCAATGAAAAAATGTCTGAGCAAGGTTACTAAACTACGTTTCAGTATAAATACAAAACCCCGAAACATTAGTTTCGGGGTTTTTGTTTGTAAGTAGGTTCTTAAATTTAGATAGACATAAATGGTATCTCTACATATGTATTATCCCAACCCATCATTAAATGAGTACCGTTTTCAACAGGCTTAAATGCCATAGAAAAAGATTCAATAGGCTTAGGAGAAGTTCTTACAGGTACATTAATTCTAACTACATCCATTTCTTCCTTGTAATCATAAGCACCCCAAACATTATTTGCTTTGTTTAAGATAACCGTCCATTCCTTCTCATTAGGAATAGTATATAATGTATATGTACCAGCACTTACTTTTTTTCCTCCTACAGTCATATCTCTATAAAAGGTAACTTCAGATGCTTCATTTGCACCCGTACGCCAAACTTTACCATATGGTACAAGATTTCCGAAAATCTCACGATCTTTCATTTGTGGTCTACTATACATAACTCTTGCAATGGGCTCTTTCTTTTCATTTCTAAAAAGGGTTACATCTAAAGGACTAACATCCATTTTAGAAAAGTTAACCTTGTCTGAGTCTTTTGTCATTTTGTCTTGTGCAGTAGCTACAGATGTTGCAAATACAATTGCAACAAGCATCATAATATGTTTCATTGGTTTTAGTTTTTAATTAATTTTTGACTTTGTCTTAAAGATACAGCAAGACTTACACCAAAACAGTTAATACATTGTTTAACTTCTGTTAAATCCTTAATACTACAAGTTGTAAGTTGAAAGCTATTATTAGTAAGTTTAGAATTTAAAAATGTTACTAATAATTGATATTTAGTTTTAAATTATCACCATAATAGAGCATAGTGTTTACATAATGTAATCTTATATTCATATTTGTGTATATAAAGAAAACAAAACAAACTAAATTATAGTATTATGTGTGGAATAGTATGCGCATTCGATTTAAAAGAAAAGTCTGAAGTTTTAAGACCTCAAGTGTTAGAAATGGCAAAAGCTATACGTCATCGTGGTCCAGATTGGAGCGGTATTTATAGCGATGATAAGGTTATAATGGCTCACGAAAGATTGGCTATTGTAGATCCAGCATCTGGTAAACAACCGTTATTGAGTGATGATCGTAAACTTATATTAGCTGCGAATGGAGAGATTTACAACCATAGGGAATTACGTAAGCAGTTTGAAGGAAAGTATGATTTTAAAACTGAAAGTGACTGCGAGGTTATTTTAGCTTTATATAAGGAAAAAGGAGTTGACTTTATAGACGATATGAATGGCATTTTTGGTTTTGCTATTTATGATGCGGAAAAGGATGAATATTTCGTGGCTAGAGACCATATGGGAATTATTCCATTATATATTGGTTGGGATCAAAACGGAACATTTTACGTAGCTTCAGAATTAAAGGCGTTAGAAGGTGTTTGTTCTAAAATTCAATTATTTCCTCCAGGACATTATATGTCTAGTAAAGACGGAAAATTTGTAAAATGGTATAAAAGAGATTGGACAGAATTTGATGCTGTAAAAGATAATGAAACTAGCATTGCTAAAATTAAAGAGGCGCTGGAAGCTGCTGTACAAAGACAGTTAATGAGTGATGTGCCATATGGTGTATTGCTTTCTGGCGGATTAGACTCCTCTGTAACATCTGCAATAGCAAAAAAATATGCTCAAAAAAGAGTAGAAAGTGATGGTAAAAAAGATGCTTGGTGGCCACAACTGCATAGTTTTTCTGTAGGTTTAGAGGGTTCTCCAGACTTAGCTGCTGCACGCAAAGTTGCAGACCATATAGATACAGTACATCACGAAATTAAATTCACAATCCAAGAAGGTTTAGATGCAATAAGAGATGTTATTTACAATCTCGAAACATATGACATAACAACAATACGTGCAAGTACGCCAATGTATTTAATGGCACGTGTCATTAAGTCTATGGGGATAAAAATGGTGCTGTCTGGTGAAGGTGCAGATGAGTTGTTTGGTGGCTATTTATACTTTCACAAGGCTCCAAATGCTCAAGAGTTTCACGAAGAAACTGTTCGTAAATTAAGTAAACTACACATGTATGATTGCTTGCGTGCTAATAAGAGTTTAGCGGCTTGGGGAATTGAAGGTCGTGTACCATTTTTAGATAAAGAGTTTATGGATGTTGCAATGAGTATAAACCCACAAGATAAAATGATTAATGGTGAGCGTATGGAAAAGTGGGTAGTACGTAAAGCGTTTGAAGATATGATACCAGAAAGTGTGGCGTGGAGACAAAAAGAGCAGTTTAGTGATGGTGTTGGTTACAGTTGGATAGATACTTTAAAAGAAATGGTAAACGATTTAATAACAGATGAACAAATGGCAAATGCACATTTTAGATTCCCTATACAAACGCCTCAAAACAAAGAGGAGTTTTATTACCGTAGTATTTTTGAAGAGCATTTCCCTAGTGACGCTGCGGCACTTTGTGTTCCTCAGGAGCCAAGTGTGGCGTGTAGTACTAAAATTGCTTTAGAGTGGGATGAAGCATTTAAAGATATGAATGATCCTAGTGGTAGAGCTGTTGCCAAAGTTCATGATGATGCTTACCAAGAAAAAGAAGCTGTAGCAGTATAAAGATTAAATTTAGTTATGTTTTGTTTTCAAGGGCTCTGAAATTCCAATTCAGAGCCTTTGTTGTTTATTTTTTTATAAACTGAATACTTTGTCGTCCTGTATTATGTTGTATGCTCAAAAAGTAAAGGCCAGCAGCGTGATTAAAATTAAAACTGTAGTCTTTTACGCCTTTACTAACAAGAGATTCTCTGGTAAGCTTTTCTACACGTCTTCCTTGGTGGTCATAAAGTTCTATTATGGCATTGTCGGTTTCAGGATATTCAATTGAGAAATTTAATTTATCTGTTATAGGCATAGGTGATATAACCACTTTTAAGTCCTTACGGGACTCTAAATTGTTATTTGGGATAGAAAGAGTTTCAGTTAATTTTAAAATAGTAGCACCAGAGCAATATGCAGTATTACCAACAAAAAAAATACGGTTTGCGTTTGTACCAAATCCTAAATCTGTCCACGTGTCTCCACCATCATTTGTTTCATAAAGGTTACCAATATGGCCACCAACCCAACCTCTTTGAGGTGTTTC
Organism: Croceibacter atlanticus HTCC2559; assembly: GCF_000196315.1. Lineage (NCBI taxonomy): Bacteria > Pseudomonadati > Bacteroidota > Flavobacteriia > Flavobacteriales > Flavobacteriaceae > Croceibacter > Croceibacter atlanticus. The sequence goes on from NC_014230.1 coordinate 1,519,467, forward strand.
AAATCCAAGTGCTTGTATTGGTCTAATAGGGCAATCTTTGCTTTCCCAAGTTGCACCAGCATCAAAACTCTTAATTACTTTACCTTGTTGCATAGGTACAGACTCTATAGATCCAAATAATACATTAGGATTATCATTAACAAGCTGTAATTTCCAAACATATTCTCCTGCAATGTTAGAGTTGTAAATTTGTGTCCAAGTTAAACCGCCATCTGTAGTTTTAAGAATAACGCCACCACTATCATTTTTTCCAGCTGCATAACCAACCAATTCATTTAGAAAAAGCATTTCTACCAAAGCATTGGCAAGTGTGCTTAGATCTGTATAAGACCAAGTATCTCCAGTATCTGTAGTTTTTAAAATAAAAGCAGGTTCATTGTAAGCTCCACAACCATACATTGTAGTTTCAGATGCTTGTGAAAGCCCGCAAATTGCTGTCGGATTGTTAGGAAAAGTAATTGGAGACCAAGTAATACCACCATCTGTTGTTTTAAAATGCAACCCGCTAAGTGACGTGACAATACCAATATTTTCATTAAAAAATTCAATATTTCTGTAGTAAACATTTGCAGAAATATCGGCTTCATTTAAAACTTCAGTCCAATTTTCACCACCGTCGATGGTTTTAAAAACATTACCGTTAGCGCCATTAGCTATCCATCCTAATTCTGAATTTATGAAAAAAACATCATCAAAACGAGTTCCATTTGCGTTTACGGGAGCATTGTCTAAACTAGACCAAGAGCTTTGTGCGAGTAATGAAGAAGTGAAGATGCTAAATATGAGTAAGATATGGTATTTCATAGGTGCTATTTTTTAGTAAAAGTATTAAAAAATAGACTGTAAAAGCTCCTGAATGTAATGCTTAAAATTACTCACAAATTGTTGATAACTTAAGGGCTTCAATCTTGTATGACACCGCGATAAAAGAGGTGTTTTGTTATATTTGTCTGTTAGTGAAATTTCGAGAAAAATAAGACCAATTTTAATATGAGCGAAGAATCAAAGAAACAGTATTCAGCAGATAGTATTCAGGCCTTAGAAGGAATGGAGCATGTGCGTATGCGCCCATCTATGTATATTGGAGATGTTGGTATACGTGGTTTGCACCATTTGGTATATGAGGTAGTAGATAATAGTATTGATGAGGCAATGGGAGGTTATTGTGACACTATAGATGTCATAATAAACGAAGATAACTCTATTACGACTAAAGATAACGGCCGTGGTATTCCTATCGGAATTCACAAAAAAGAAGGCGTATCTGCACTTGAGGTTGTAATGACTAAGATTGGTGCTGGTGGTAAGTTTGATAAAGATTCTTATAAAGTTTCTGGAGGTCTTCACGGTGTTGGTGTATCTTGTGTTAACGCATTATCAGACCATTTAAAAGCTTCTGTACATAAAGACGGTAAAATTTGGGAGCAAGAATATGAGCGTGGTAAGCCATTGTATCCTGTAAAAGCTGTAGGTGATACAGATTTTTCTGGAACAGTTGTTACGTTTCACCCAGACAACCAAATCTTTCAGCAAACTATAGAATATAATTACGAAACGCTTGCAAGTAGAATGCGTGAGTTAGCTTTCCTTAATAAAGGACTAACAATTACATTAACAGATAAGCGCCAAACAGATGATAAAGGAGAGTTTATTTCAGAACGTTTCTTCTCAGAAGAAGGGTTGTCTGAGTTCGTACGTTTCTTAGATGGTAATAGAGATCCTATTATTAAGGATGTTATTTCTATGGAAGGTGAAAAGAATGGTGTGCCTGTTGAGGTGGCTATGATTTATAACTCATCTTACGCAGAGAATTTACACTCTTACGTAAACAATATTAATACACACGAAGGAGGAACACACTTAGCAGGTTTTAGAAGAGGTTTAACATCATCTCTTAAGAAGTTTGCAGATGCTTCTGGAATGTTAGATAAACTAAAGTTTGACATTGCTGGAGACGATTTCCGTGAAGGATTAACTGCAATTATATCTGTAAAAGTATCTGAGCCTCAATTTGAAGGGCAAACCAAAACAAAATTAGGTAACCGTGAAGTAACATCTGCGGTATCTCAAGCAGTATCAGAAATGATTGAGATTCATATGGAGGAAAATCCTAATGATGCTAAAACAATTATAGAAAAAGTTATCCTTGCCGCACAAGCAAGACACGCAGCAAAGAAAGCACGTGAAATGGTGCAGCGAAAAACCGTAATGAGTATTGGCGGTTTACCTGGAAAGCTATCAGATTGTTCTAATCAAGATCCAGCAGAATGTGAAGTATTTCTTGTCGAGGGTGACTCTGCAGGTGGTACAGCAAAGCAAGGTCGAGACAGAGCATTTCAAGCTATATTGCCATTAAGAGGTAAAATTCTTAATGTTGAAAAAGCAATGTCTCATAAAGTGTTTGAAAACGAAGAGATTAAAAACATCTTTACAGCTTTAGGAGTAACAATAGGAACAGAAGAAGACAGTAAAGCATTAAACTTATCTAAATTACGCTATCACAAAATAGTTATTATGTGTGATGCCGATGTAGATGGTAGTCACATTGCAACTCTTATCTTAACGTTCTTCTTTAGGTATATGAAAGAACTTATTGAAGCTGGTCATATTTATATTGCAACACCACCACTTTACTTAATAAAGAAAGGCCAGAAAAAACGCTATGCTTGGAACGAAGATGAACGTGAAGCAATTGCCAATGAGTTTAAAGGCAGTGTAAGCGTGCAACGTTATAAGGGTCTTGGTGAGATGAATGCAGAACAGCTTTGGGACACAACAATGAACCCAGAGTTTAGAACATTACGACAAGTAGCTATAGATAATGGAGTAGAGGCAGATCGTATATTCTCTATGTTAATGGGAGATGATGTACCGCCTAGACGTGAGTTTATCGAGAAAAACGCAAAATATGCAAATATTGATGTCTAATTTTTAGACACCCTAATAAACTGACGCTTAAAAAATTAGTCTTTTTTAAGCGTCTTTTTTTATACATTTATGTGAAATTGTATAATTACTTATTAATAAATTCGTTTTAACAAAAAACATCTCTTATGAAACAGATACTATTTACACTCGTATTTCTAACTACAATAACAACTGTAAGTGCACAGCAAAATTTAGATGAGTTGCTGGCATCTGGAGTTGAGGATGCGCAAACGTTTACACAACAATATATTACACCTGGCGCCGAAGGTTTATTGTGGAATACCACAAGTGGCTGGATGCAAGGTGCAAAAGTGAAGAAAGTTTTGGGGTTTGAATTTTCTGTAATGGGAAGCGCAACATTAATAAAAGATGAACAAAAGTCTTTTACATTTAATAATAGTGATTATAATAATTTAGAATTACAGAATGGAAACGCTTCGCAAGAAGTAGCAACTGCTTTTGGAGAAAATAATCCAGATGTTTTAGTGGTTACCACTGTAGAAAATGAATTTGGTTTTGAAGAAGAAGTAGAAATTGTGTTACCACAAGGTTTGGGTTCAGAGAATATTAGCTTTCTGCCAACAGCATTCCTACAAGCTAGGTTGGGTGTTTTTAAAGCAACAGAAGTTAAGGTGCGCTATTTTCCAAAGATAGAGTATGAGGACATTAAAACAGGACTTGTAGGTATAGCAGTGCAACACGAGATAAGTCAGTGGTTTCCTGGTAGTGATGTACTACCAATACGTGTTTCTGCTTTAGTCTCTTATACCAACACATCTGGAGAATATGACTTTACAGATGAAGGTGTTATTGAAGGTGAAAATCAACGTTTTGAGCTTACACAGAATAGCTACACGGTCGAGGCACAAGTATCTACTAAATTGCCAATCATTAATTTTTATGGTGGTTTAGGATATGTAACAGGAACTTCTGAGTTTGATATATTAGGAACTTATAGGTTTAGAGATGCAACACCAATATTTGGAGGCGAAGAGTCTATAACAGATCCATTTAGTATTGAGAATGATATCTCTGGAGTACGCGCAACCTTAGGGTTAAAACTTAATTTAGGCTTCTTTGGGTTGCACGCAGATTATAATATAGCAGATTACAATACAGTTTCAGCTGGTGTGCATTTTGGCATTTAACAATTACTTAACATTGAAGTTTAGTTTAGATAATATAAAAGAGTGATTATTTATAAAAAGAACTTTATAAATAATTGAATAACAAAATGTTATTATATTTAATTAGATATAACACATAACGTTCCCTTATAGTTTTCTTAACTTATTTCATCCCAAAAAATGAGTTTTCATAGAGTATTTTTGCGCCTCAAACCAAAACTATAACTCACAATGAAAAAACTCTCATTATTTTTTCTTTTTTGTTTAACTGCATTAAGCTTTTCTTTTGCCCAAACTACGGTAACTGGAAAAATTTATGATGGTGATAGCAATGCTCCTTTATTAGGTGCAAACATTATGGACGTATCTTCTGGAAATGGTACAATAACAGATTTCGATGGAAACTTTTCATTATCAGTTGGTTCAACTTCTGGAGAATTAAAAATTTCTTACGTAGGATACATTACTAAAACTGTTGCTTACAACGTATCTGAAGGTAAAACATCTATTGGTTCTGTAACATTGGCTCCAGATGAGGCAACACTATCAGAAGTAGTAATCACAACTTCTGGTGTTGTAGATTTAGCTAAGGACAGAAAAACTCCTGTTGCTGTTTCTACTATTAGAGCTAGTGAAATAAGACAAAAATTAGGATCTCAAGAATTTGTTGAGATTTTAAACACAACACCATCTATCTATGCAACTAAGCAAGGTGGTGGTTATGGTGACTCAAGAGTTAATATCCGTGGTTTTGATACTCAAAACTCTGCGGTATTAATTAATGGTGTGCCAATTAATGATATGGAAAACGGTATTGTATACTGGAGTAACTGGGCAGGTCTGTCTGATGTTGCATCAGCTATTCAAGTACAAAGAGGTTTAGGATCTTCTAAACTAGCTGTTTCTTCTGTAGGTGGTACAATAAACGTTGTAACTCGTAGTGCAGATAGATCAGAAGGTGGATTTGTATCTACATCTGTAGGTAATAATGATTACATCAAAACATTAGCTTCTTACTCAACAGGTTTAAGTGAGTCTGGATGGTCTGGATCTTTCTTATTTAGCAGAACAGCTGGAGATGGTTACATAGACGGAACAAAGTTTGAAGGTTTTAACTACTTCGCATCTGTAGGTTACCAACCAAATGAAAATCACGGTTTAGAGTTTACAGTAACTGGTGCGCCACAATGGCACCACCAACGTTCTAGAGCGAGCTCAATCGATGCTTACATACAATATGGTGGTGGCGAAGAGCCAAGAATTAAGTACAATGAAGATTGGGGCTTTAGAAATGGTGAAGAATACTCTTTTAGAAGAAACTTTTACCACAAGCCTATCTTAAGCTTAAACTGGGATTGGACAATTAGTGACGCTACTAAACTTACTACAACTGCTTACGCATCATTTGGTCGTGGTGGTGGTACTGGTGAGATTGGTGAAATTAATGGAAGAAGACAATTTGCTTTACCTAGAACAGACAATGGTTTAATTAGAGTAGATGATATTGTTGCATACAACAGTGGTCAATTAGTTCCAGATTTTAGCGCTCAGCCTAGAGCTCAAGTTAATGGTCTTTACTTAAATAATAGTGACCTTAACGATAATGAAAACAATACTAACGGTATTACAAGACGTGCATCTATCAACTCTCACAACTGGTATGGCGTATTAGCAAATCTTAACAACAAGTTATCAGATGAGTTAACTTTAGATTTCGGTATAGATTTAAGACAATACAAAGGATTTCACTACAGAAGAGTTAACGATCTTTTAGGTGGTGATGCTTACCAACAAACAGATAATAGAAACAATCCTGTTGATGATGCAGCATTATCTAACATCTTCTTTGAAACGTATGATGCAGACCAACCTTGGTGGGTTTTCGCAGATATAGATGATGAAGAGAAAATAGACTACTATAATACAGGTCTTGTAAACTGGGCAGGTGCTTTTGGACAGTTAGAATATACTAAAGATAATATCTCTGCATTTGTTCAAGGTGCAGTTTCTAACCAAGGCTTTGCTAGAGAAGAGTTTTTTGGAACTACACCAGCAGAAAAAACTGACTACGAAAACATCTTAGGAGGTAACATTAAAGGTGGTATTAACTGGAACATTAATGATAATCACAATGTATTTGGTAACGCTGGTTACTATTCTAAGCAGCCATTATTTGATGCAGTTTACATTAACTTCTCAAACCAACTTAACCCAGACTTAGTAAATGAGCAAGTTGTAGGTTTTGAGCTTGGTTACGGTTACAGAAGCAGAAACTTTAGAGCAAACGTAAACCTTTACCGTACGAGTTGGGCAGACCGTTTTGAGTCTGTATCTGCAACGTTTAATGAAGATACTCCAGACGAAATTAGAGGTACAGCAAACATCTTAGGTATTACTCAAGTTCACATGGGTATTGAGGCAGATGCACGTTACAGAATTAATGAGTTTATTGGTGTTAACGGTATGATCTCTATTGGAGACTGGCAATATAAAGACGATGTAGTTGCTACATATTTTGATAACAACCAAGAACCAGTTGTTATCGATGGTGAGTCTCAATCAGTATTATTACCATTAGATGGTGTGAAAGTTGGAGATGCTGCACAATTTACAGCTAGTTTAGGTGCAGATGTAAAGCTTTACAAGTCATTACAAGTAGATGCTAACTACCGTTTTGCAGATAATTTATATGCAGCTTTCGATGCTTCAGATGTTAGCGAAGATGGTGCTCTTAAATTACCTTCTTACGGTCTTTTAGATGCTGGTATGTCATTCTCAATCCCTTCATTCTTAGGTGAAAAAATGACGTTCCGTTTAAACATAAACAACGTATTAGATGAGGTTTATATCTCTGAGTCTGATACTAACAGATTTGCTCAAGAAGGTGATGCTACTTATGATGGTATTGCTACTTCTAACCGTGTTTATTTCGGTTTCGGAAGAACTTGGAATGCAAGTTTAAGATTTGATTTCTAAAAACAACATAATTTTTTGAAATAGCCTTAAAGCCGCTTCTTAATTGAAGCGGCTTTTTTTATATACCAATATTGGGTTTAATACTTTGGTTTATAGTAGATTTGGTGTACTCTAAATTATTTTATTGAAACGTTACTTCACTCTTATACTACTCTTAGTTGTAAACTGTAAACTATGTTCGCAATCCTCAAATGTAGATGAGGTTGTTACAGATTTTTTAATTATTTCCAGAGCCTATGTCACGCCAGGCGCAGAAGCCGCAATACATCAATCTTCTGCAGGATGGTTTAATAGCGCAAAACCACTAAGCAAATGGCAGTATAACGTATCACTACACGGCAACGTTTTATTTTTACCAGAGAGTAAAAAAACAGCACAGGTGAGTAATTCTCAATTTACCAACCTTTACTTACAAGATGGAACAGAGACAGCTACTATTCCTACTGCTTTAGGAGATGATAGTGCTATATTTTTTGAAGGTACTGTTTTCGATGAGGATTTTGAGTTTCAAGCGTTAGAAGGCATAAATGAAAACGAGTTCGTTTATGGATTTATTCAGGCTACTGTTGGTTTGCCCTATGGCACACAATTTTCTGTGCGCTATGCACCTAGTATAAATATTAATAATGTAGATTACTTAGTGTATGGTTTAGGTTTACAACATAACGTATCACAATATTTTAAATCACCTAAACAATTTCATTTAGCGTTACAAGCAACCTATTCTAATTTTAAGTTCGATATAAATTATGATCCAGTTGAAATTCCTGGTGTAACCTTTAATACTATTCGCGTCCTTTCTAACTCTATATTAGTACAAGCTATTGCTAGTAAACGTTTGCACTATTTTGAGCCATTGTTAGCTTTAGGATTTACATCCTCAACATTTAGATATGAACTTGGTGGCGATGGTGAAGCACTTTTGAGAGCCTTAAATACAGCATTAAAAGATTTAGATGATACGAAAGTAAACCCTACAGCAAACCTTGGGTTTAATCTTTATTTTGGTAAACTTAACTTTCAAACAATAGCAACGTTAGGAGCTTTTATAAATTTAAACGTTAGTGTTAATTATGCAATTAATTAACCTTTCCACAGATTGTGAGTGTGTAGAATAGTTACTATTTTGTTTCTGAATCTAGTAACTTAAGCTATGACAATAAAAGATCAATTATCTAGAACTTTATTAGTTAAGACGACTCCAAAGCGTATTGTGTCTTTAGTGCCTAGCCAAACAGAGTTATTAGTAAATTTAGGTTTGGAGCATCAAATTGTTGGGCTCACTAAATTTTGCGTTCACCCAAAAGGTTTAATTAAAAAAAAGACCGTTGTTGGTGGTACAAAGCAAATTCATAGTGACAAACTAGAAGCACTAAATCCAGATATTATTCTATGTAACAAAGAAGAGAATACTAAAGAAATTGTTGATACCTGTGAGGAAATCTGTCCTGTACATGTTTCTAATGTACAAACCTTAGAGGAAAACTATGAACTCATCAAGCAATATGGAGCACTATTTAATAAAGAACCTGAAGCAGAGACGTTAATATCTAAACAGAAATCTGAATTTTCACAGCTTACAAATCAGCTAAAAGGAGTGAAGAAGAAAAGAGTAGTGTATTTAATATGGCGTAATCCTTATATGACAATTGGCAATGACACCTTTATAAATTACCTACTTAAAATTGCTGGTTTTGAAAATGTATTTGCAAATAAATCTAGATATCCAGAGCTACAACTGGAGTCACTCAAAGATTTAGCAATAGATTATGTATTTCTTTCTTCAGAACCTTATCCCTTTAATGAAAAACACTTTAAGGACTTTAAGGGAATTATTGATAAGTCTAAATTAATTAAAGTAGATGGTGAGTACTTTAGTTGGTATGGTTCTAGATTGCTTGGGGCAGCAACCTATTTTAAGCATTTGCGAGCAAGTTTAGGATTGGGTCTCTAACCTCTTAATTTCTCTCAATACCAAATCTGCTCTTTTGTTTAGGACATCACTTTTTTGCTTGTCTTTAATAGCGGTGTTGTAAGATTTTCTCATTAAATAAGTATACTTATCTTTAAGTTTATCTAAAGAGCTCTTGTTCTTAGATTTAAATAGCATTCTTGATTGTAATTTTTTATCAGATATAATTGTTTAGTACCACAAATCTAATTAAGCAGATTAAAGTGAAGTCTTAATGAAGAGTTAATAATCTGATAATAATTCTTTAATATTTTGAGTATTGTTAAGAATTTACTGCTAACTATTAAACAAATTATTATGAAGCTTCTTAAACTAGTATTTATTCTGTGTTTTTTGTTTAGCAATCCACAACTTAATGCACAAGAATCCTGTAATTGCTGTACAGAAAAGCATAACCAATTTAATTTTTGGGAAGGCCAATGGGAAGTAAAAGATGAAAAGGGAAAAACTTTAGGATATAGCACAATTTCATTTGTACAAAACCATTGTGTTTTAAAGGAAGAATGGTCTAACTCAACATCTGCATATACAGGAACTAGTTATAACTTCTATAATTCGAAATCTAACCAATGGGAACAGCTATGGTTAGACAATCAAGGTGAGGCACTTAAATTATCAGGTCAATTTTTAGACGGTAAAATGATTTTAACTTCACAAACAGCTAATTATGAAACGCAGCAAGAAGAAAAAGTAAATCGTATTACTTGGACTCCATTACAAGATGGTCGCGTAAAACAAGAATGGAACACTATTAGCGCTAATGGTGAAGCAACATTAATTTTTAAAGGTTTTTACGAAAAGCTTAAGCACTAGCGCGTAATAAAAACTGAATTTTCGCCAAGGTCTTATAGGCTTTAAACTCCGAGTAATCACTAACACTAGGATCAGTATATTTAAAGTGATAAGCATTTTCCATATGCTTTCTATACTTACTCTCTAACTTACTTAAAATTTGTGTACGGGCTAAGGGCTTCATAGTATAATTGTAAGAGATTATTTATTATGTACGCATAACTAATTTATGTTATTAAGTTGTAAGTTAGTGGTTTTCTAAATAATTTTAATATTTATTTAACACGTGTAGTACTACGCATTTAATCTTGTAGCGCGAAAACGCGTCTTAGCAAATCTGTTGTTCTAGAAGATACTTGGTCTCTTATATTATTTTCTTCAACAGCAATCATTGTAAAAACACCCTTTAAGGCTTCTTGCGTTACATAATCTGTTAAATCTGGATTCACATTTTGAGTAAATGGAATTTGGTTATAGCGTGTTATTAAGTTCTCCCAGATTTGATCTGCACCAACCTTTGCAAAAGAGTTACTAATTACAGGATTAAACTTAGCATAAAGCGCGTTAGTCGTTTTATCGCTTAAATATTGTGTGGCTGCGTTATCTGGACCTAAAAGAATATTCTTAGCATCTGTAAAGGTAATATCCTTAACAGCATCAATAAATATAGGTGTTGCTTCACTAACAGCATCTTCTGCAGCTCTGTTAAGTAATTTTATACCTTCATCTGCTAAGTTTCCTAAGCCAATATCTCGCAATCCTTTATCTACTTTTTGTAGTTCTTCGGGTAAGAATATCTTAACCAATTCATTTCTATAAAAGCCATCTTGCTGTGTTAGTTTTGTAACCTGTTGGTCTATACCCTTATCTAAGGCTTGTTTAAGACCTTGGCCAATTTGCTCTTGTGTAAGGCCATAACCTTGTTGTGGTAAATTATTAACTACTTGTTGTAGCTCTGCACAAGAAGAAACTACAAGAATTAAACATAAAGCGATAACTTTTTTCATAGGAAAGGTGTTTGTTATTCCCAAAGATACACAATGCTTAAATCATGAACTTTTTAAAAGATGCTATTTTTTTCTGAGATTTTGTATTGAAAAATCTTTAATACATAAGAGAATTTTCAACAATACTGCAAACAAGTGTAAATCTCTTCCATTCCTATTCCTAATTCCGTAAATTTGCCAGCTCAAACGTTATCGTAATTATGGAACAAGTAGCACCTTACAAACCAACATATAAAGTTAGAATAGTAACAGCAGCATCATTATTTGATGGTCATGACGCCGCAATAAATATTATGCGACGCATCATACAATCTACAGGTGTAGAGGTTATTCACCTAGGTCATGACCGTAGTGTAGAAGAAGTGGTTAATACTGCCATACAAGAAGATGCCAATGCTATTGCTATGACATCTTATCAAGGTGGTCATAACGAGTACTTTAAGTATATGTATGATTTGCTTCAGGAAAAAGGCGCTGGTCACATCAAGATCTTTGGTGGTGGCGGTGGTGTTATCCTTCCAGAAGAAATTAAGGAGTTAATGGATTATGGGATTACCAGAATCTATTCGCCAGACGATGGTCGTGAGCTTGGCCTACAAGGTATGATTAACGATTTGGTAAAAACTTCAGATTTTCCAATAGGTAAAACGTTAAATGGTGAATTAAAAGAATTACCAAATAAATCGCCTAACGCTATAGCACGAGTTATTTCGGCTGCTGAAAACTTTCCAGAAGTAGCTAAAGACACTTTAGACGAAATACATAAGAAAAATGAAAAAAGTACAACACCTGTTTTAGGTATTACCGGTACTGGTGGAGCAGGAAAATCGTCTTTAGTAGATGAGTTAGTACGTCGTTTTTTGGTAGATTTTCCAGAGAAAACCATAGGGTTAATCTCTGTAGATCCTTCTAAACGTAAAACTGGTGGTGCATTGCTAGGAGATCGTATTCGTATGAATGCCATAAACTCTCCACGTGTATATATGCGTAGCTTGGCAACACGCCAAAGTAACTTGGCCTTATCTAAATATGTAAATGAAGCTGTTGAAGTTTTAAAAGCAGCAGAGTATGATATTATTATTCTTGAAACTTCTGGTATTGGCCAAAGCGATACAGAAATTATTGAGCATAGTGATGTATCTCTTTATGTTATGACACCAGAGTTTGGTGCAGCAACACAGCTGGAAAAGATAGATATGTTAGATTTTGCCGACTTGGTAGCTATTAATAAGTTTGACAAGCGTGGTGCTTTAGATGCCTTACGCGATGTTAAAAAACAATTTATGCGCAACCACCAATTATGGGATGTGCACCAAGACGATTTACCAGTTTACGGTACAATTGCCTCTCAGTTTAACGATCCAGGAATGAATACGCTTTATAAAGCGATTATGGATAAGGTTGTAGAGCGCACAGGAGCAGAGTTGTCTTCTAACTTCGAGATAAGTAAGGAGATGAGTGAGAAGATATTTGTAATTCCGCCAGCTCGTACACGTTACCTTTCAGAAATTGCTGAAAATAATCGTGGTTACGACACTACTGCAGCAGCACAAGTTGAAGTTGCTCAACGTTTATACGGTATCTTTAAAACAGTTGAGTCTGTTACAGGAACCTCACCAAACTTAACTAAAGCAGGTTTAGAGGTAACTGAAGAACCTTCAGAAAACAAAGAACTTTTAAAATTACTTATAGCAGAATTTGACCGTGTTAAAATGGATCTAGATCCATACAACTGGGAAGTTATAACAGGTTGGAGTGAAAAAGTAGATCGCTATAAAAACCCTATCTATTCATTTAAGGTAAGAGATAAGGAAATAAAGATTGAGACACATACTGAGTCTTTATCACACACGCAAATACCTAAAGTGGCCTTACCAAAATACCAAGCTTGGGGCGATATCTTAAAATGGGTATTACAAGAAAATGTACCAGGAGAATTTCCGTACACTGCAGGATTATATCCATTTAAACGAACAGGCGAAGATCCAGCACGTATGTTTGCCGGAGAAGGTGGTCCAGAACGTACCAACCGTAGGTTTCACTATGTGAGTATGGGCTTGCCAGCAAAACGTTTATCTACCGCGTTTGATAGTGTTACACTTTATGGTAACGATCCAGGACACAGACCAGATATTTATGGTAAAATAGGAAACGCAGGTGTAAGTATATGTTGTTTAGACGATGCTAAGAAATTATATTCAGGATTCGATTTAAGTCATCCACTAACATCGGTAAGTATGACCATTAATGGTCCTGCACCAATGCTGTTAGGCTTCTTTATGAATGCAGCAATAGATCAAAATTGTGAGAAATACATAAAAGAGCACGGCTTAGAAAGTGAAGTAGAAGAAAAGATTAATGCTATTTATAGTGAAAATGGTTTAACACGCCCAACGTATCAAGGTGAGTTGCCAGAAACTAATAATGGTTTAGGGTTAATGTTATTAGGAGTAACAGGAGACCAAGTATTACCTAAAGATGTGTACCAAGACATAAAGGTAAATACCTTAAAACAAGTTCGTGGTACCGTACAAGCAGATATATTAAAAGAAGATCAAGCGCAAAATACGTGTATTTTCTCAACTGAATTTGCATTGCGTTTAATGGGAGATGTACAAGAGTATTTTATAGAAAAACAAGTGCGCAACTTCTATTCAGTTTCTATAAGTGGTTATCATATTGCTGAAGCAGGTGCCAACCCAATAACACAGTTGGCTTTAACCTTGGCAAATGGTTTTACTTATGTAGAGTACTACCTGTCTAGAGGAATGGATATTAATAAATTTGGACCTAACCTATCCTTTTTCTTTAGTAACGGTATAGATCCAGAATATGCAGTAATAGGTCGTGTGGCACGTAAAATTTGGTCTAAAGCCTTAAAACATAAATACGGAGCCAATCCTAGAGCACAGATGTTAAAGTACCACATACAAACATCTGGACGTAGTTTACACGCTCAGGAAATTGACTTTAATGATATACGTACAACATTACAAGCCTTGTATGCTATTTATGATAACTGTAACTCATTGCATACAAATGCGTATGATGAAGCTATTACCACACCAACAGAAGAATCTGTAAGACGTGCAATGGCTATACAGTTAATTATTAATAAGGAATTAGGACTAGCTAAAAACGAAAACCCGATACAAGGCGCTTTTATTATTGAAGAGCTTACAGACTTGGTAGAAGAAGCCGTATTGCAGGAATTTGATCGTATTACAGAACGTGGTGGCGTTCTTGGTGCTATGGAAACTATGTACCAACGTAGCAAGATACAGGAAGAGAGCTTGTATTATGAAACCTTAAAGCATAATGGCGATTTCCCTATAATTGGCGTTAATACATTCTTGAGTAGTACAGGATCACCAACTGTACAACCTGCAGAAGTTATAAGAGCTACAGAAACAGAGAAGCAACACCAAATTGCAACATTAGAGAATCTTCATAAAACCTATGAAGATAGGATAGAGGATACTCTAAAATCGTTACAACACGCAGCAATACAAAATGAAAATATGTTTGATGTCCTTATGGAAGCGACTAAAGTTTGTTCTTTAGGGCAAATAACAGAAAGCTTATTTGAAGTTGGTGGCCAGTACAGACGTAATATGTAAGACCTCACGTTTTATAGAATTAAAAAAAACCTCACTAACTATAGTGAGTTAAAAAAAACCTCACTAACTATAGTGAGGTTTTTTTATGCCAAATTGTATTTACAAACGGTGATATCCATTTGTAAGCAATTATAAATGGTTGTAAATGTGTATTATTATGAAAGCCTTATATTTAGTGACAGAAACGCGTGATTGTTATTAGTTACGCATATAAACGAGTTAGGTGCAATACAAGAAAAACCATATGACTAAATTATTAACTTCTATTATACTATTTGCATCTTTAGTAACTAACGCACAAAGTATTTACAAAAAAAGTTCTGAACTAAAAAAGCGAAATGAGATTAAGCAAACTGACAGATATTTATTAGATAAATCAAAATCAATTAATCCAATGTTCTTTGGCTCGTATGTTTATGACAGAAACGGCCGAATAATTGACTCAAAAGAATTTTTCCCCAACGGTAAATTTAGTTCACATTCAAAATTCGAGTACCCAAATGACACTATTCGAATAAAGATTTTATTAGACTCTACTGGTGTCGAATTAAAGAAAATAGAACAAAAGGTTGATTTATCTGAAAAGAAAATAGAAAGGGAAAATATTGACAACAAAAATTTTGAATATGTTTATGATTCTAATGGAAACATCGCAAAAATTTATAAGATAAAGGGTAATAAAAAATCCTTATTAATGGAAAAGAAGTATAATGACAATAATTACTTAATTCAAGAAAGTTTTTTTGAATTTAAATTGGATGGAGCAAAAATACCGCAAGTAATAATTTACACACGTGATGAATCTGATAATATTTTGCGAATTACAAGAATGTCTGAAAACGAAATTGAATACATTGAATTTTATACTCATAAAAAGTACAGCACCTAACAACGTATATAATTTATTGCTTGTTCTCGCCTACTTCTAAAAATCCTCGCAGATTTTCAGTTTGGTGTGTACTTGCAAAGTTAAATGCTAAACCACGCAACTACTCATAGCCGAAACCGTTGTGCAACAATTTGGAAGTGATTCGTATTTGATGTAAATTTACACCAAATAATTGAATTATGTCACGACAAAGTATATCATTTACAGAACCTAATGACGAATGGCTGAAAGCACAAGTCAATGGAAAAGAATATTCAAGCAAAAGCGAATTAGTAAACGATTTAATTAGACAAGCTAGAAAACAACAAGTCGAAATTGATTGGGTTCGAACTAAATTGGAAAAAGCTGAAAATAGCGGATTTACAAACGAATCAAAAAATGAAATTTTAGCTCAATCAAAAACTTTACTGAATGGCTAAATATCGATTAAGTAACGAAGCAAAAAATGACTTAATCCGAATCCATCACTATGGAGTTAAAAAATTTGGAATGACTCAAGCGGATATATATATTGAATCATTCTTTGAATATTTTGAAATTATTTCTCAAAGGCCTTTTTCATTCGAGTCAGTTGATTATGTAAAAAAAGACTACCGAAGATGTGTCTGTGGAATAGATAGTATTTACTATAAAATAAATAATGACGTTGTTGAAATAATGGCAATTGTCGGAAGACAAGATTTAAATGACATACTGTAATCTGAATAATAAAAGCCAGTTGCCAGCAACGTAAATAATACATTGTTAGTTCTAGCCTACTTACAAAAGTCTTATCGGATTTCTATTCATTCTTTTATTCACTAAATTAGGAGCTTAAACACGCCACTAATCATACACAAACAAGGTAGCACAAAGCTCACATCCGAAACAAAATTGTAATTATCTTGATGAAATTATACCTAAAGCATTTAATGCTTTTTTTAAGTTTTCTATGGATTACTCAAGGTAATTCTCAAAATGATAGTATTCCTACTAATCAAATCGAGTTGTTGAATTCAGAATATAAAGACTTTGTAACTGTTAACAACACTATTTATGCAATATCTCAAAATAGTGTTTTGGTTGCTATTGATCTTAAAGAGGACAAACACACAATAATTAAAAAAGACATTAATGCAATCGCAAAAAAATCCAATAATGACATATTATTTGGTAGTAAAGAAGGTGAAATATTCATTATAAATAAGAAACAAAAGATTAAAAAAATAGATGAAGTTGATGCAGAAATATTTTCCATATTAATAAATCCAAAAGATGAATATGTAATATATTCTAGCAAATCTATTTACTATAATGGAAAGGACTACATACCAAAAAAAGAAACTATTTTTTATGGAAAATTAAGAGTAAAATATACTGGAAATCAATTAATAAAACCTGATTATATTTACTTGGACAAAATGAATTTCGTTTGGTTTGCCTATAATGAAGGAGAATGGGGAGGAAATGTTTGTTTTTTTGATTTGAATAAAAAAGAATTTATTTACGATAAATGGTTGCGTCTGGATGACGATGTTAAATATTTAGATGAAAATGATTATTTCGAGAAATTAAATAAAAAATTTCCAGAACTAATTAAAGTCACAGAAAAAGATACTGTTTATAAATACCCGTATAATTCAAGTATTTCAAGCGTAACCAAAGGAGTTGCTTATAATAACACAGGTGATTTATTCATAACTTCAAGTGGCGGAGGTCATACTATGTTATATGCTACTAAAAATGACTTCCATTATTATGTTAATGGGACAATTGTCAAAATTTTAAAAGAAGAAAAAGATTATTATAAATCTTGCTTTGACCAAGAAATTCTTGAAGATGAGAAGTATAAGATTGCTTTTGAGAGAAATTTTATGGGTTTTAAAAACAAAGACAGAGAACTAAGAGAAAATATATTGACTGAAAATGAAATAAATAAATTAGGACCAATTACGTTTAACCAATTTGACAACAAACTCTATTTCTTTAGTACAAAAGGCTTTTACATTTTAGATAATTTGGACTGTACCTTTTCGAAAAAACTATTTTTTAGTCCACCACTAACTTGTAAATCACAATACGAAAGAGATTATTGTCTTCATTTAAACGTGGTTAAATTTGAATTTATTAGTGAAAAAGAAATTATCTATTTAACAAAAAATAATGGAATCGGATATTACAATGGAGAACGCATTAAATATTTTAGATAAGCGTAATATAAACCTATTGCTAACAATGGCTATTAGTAATTGCTTGTTCTCGTCTAAACCTAGAAATCCTTTCAGATTTTTAATTTAGTGTGTACTTGCAAAGTTACTTGCCAAACCACACAACTACTCATTGTCGAGACCATTAGCACACATTTAAAACACGTTTTAAAATTGAAAAACAAGGTAGCTTTAATAGTTCTATTACTAATTTCTTTCAGCGGATTTACTCAAAATCTGATTGAAAAAGAATTTGTGATTCTAACTTTTGAAATGAACAGAAATAAAGATTCTCACGGAACTTTTATTTACTATTGGATTGCGGAATTAGAGAATTATGAAAAAGAGGATGAATATAAAGAACCGAAAATTCATTCTCTTTTCTTACACGAATTTTATGGTAGTGAACAATTAGAATCTTGTTGTTTAGGAAAGGTTTCTTACCCTTACACAATGACAACGGGAACGGAATTCAATTTTCCTAAAAATTATAGTGAATACCTCACTGATTTACGTGAATTAGTTAAAAACAACAGAGAAAAAATACAAGTAATCAAGAAAGAATGGAAAGACGGCTACAAAGAAAAAGTAACTGTTTATGCAACTACAGTTCGAGGAAAGTTATGTGAGTGCAAATTTGGAGGTGACACTTATTTAACCAAAGGCGACCGTATTAGTTTTCCAAAAGGAAATTATGAAATAATAAAAAACTATTTGACTTCAGAAAAGCGGATATTACTATTTAAAGACTTTTCCGATTTTAACTATTCAAATACTGATTATAGAACGGGAAAAAAATAAAATTCGAGTACCAGTACCGAGTAAAATAAATTGCTTGGAGCAAGCTTATTTGCAAAAATCCTTTCGGATTTCCTGTTCAGTTTAAATTCGCTAAATTAGGTGCTTAAAACACACAACAAACCATATATAATAATGTTGTAAATCAATTTGAAGAAAAGCCTAAACATATCAAAAACACTTCTCAAACTGTCTTTAATGTTGGTATGCGTAACTTCATATTCACAAGTTGAAATTAATGGAAATGTAAAATCATCGATTACTAATTTGAGACCGATTAGTGATATTTATATTGAACAGTTAAAAAGCGAAAAGCCAGTTTTTGAAAGAATGACTATGGCAGATAGTACAGGATTTTTTCGAATCGAAAATCTTGAACCCAATACACTTTACGAAATAAAACTTTCTGCATTTGGATATAAAGACCAAGTTTTTGAAATAAAAACCAACAACGGAATTACAAAAACTACTCTGACTTTAAAAGCAGGTTGTGATTATAGTAGACAACAAGCTGACAAAGATTGGAAGAGCGAAAAACCAAAGTTGCTTATAGTTGGTTCAATTGCACCTATAGCAAACTCAACTTCTGACACAAAGTTTGAGAAAAAATACGGAATTAAATATTTTGATTTTGGTTGTACACCTATAATCGCTGAATGCATAAAAATATATAATGAACGAATTTTTGAATTGATGGACAAAACGTACGGAATGAAATGGCGAAAAAAAGTTCGTTCTGATGTTGAATATTTGGAATAAAAATCGTGATACAACAAGGTATAACCGCAATTACGGCGTATTCGACTATGTCCGAATCGACTCGGAATTGCTAATGTTAGTGCTAAACCGAAAGCAATTGCTAATTAAACCATAGCTATATTACAGGACAAGACATAAAAAAGCGTGAATGAAAAATTGCTACCAACGTATTGAATATTTAGGTTACTATGAAATTATCGGAGGAATATTCGGAATATCACTCGTTTTTTTAAGCGTTTATGATAAATTAAATTCGGACGGATTTTTTATTTTTTCACTTTTATTATTTGTAACATTATGTGGAATTTCAATTTATAGCGGAATTTTACTTATCCAAAAAAAATATCTAAAGGGTCTAAATCTTTCTTTTTTAGCACAAGCGACTCAAGTAATTAGTTTTGTTCTATTTGGATACATTTTTGACTTTGCAATCGGAATTTATTTTCGAATTACAACTGAATTGACTAATGATACTATAGTAGGACTTGACTTTGGGTTTGCAAACTGGAATTTATCTCGAAGTGCAAATCCCGACATTATAGAATTGAATATTAATGTCGTAGCAATTATTTTGTTATTGTTAATAGCAAAATCAGCTAACCAAATTAAAGCTGAATTGAATAAATAAAATAACTTAAAATCAAACTTAAGACATATATAAATAATTACAATTCAGTATTTAATTAAAGACCATTACAATACTTGCTGCGTCTGTTTTCTTTCCAGAAATCTTTGTGGGTAAATTATTAATATCAACTCGTTTTAAATAATTTTAAGTTATGATTAAGACAACAGTGTATTTTGGACTAATCTTACTTTTGGTTATTTGTATTCTATTTCAGACAAACTTTAACTTTGCGTATCTTCAAATCAATAAATTTTAAGGATAGTGATACACTCATAAATTCAAATGAATTCGAATTTATTGAAAAATAAAAAAACGGCCAGTTTGTACCTTAATTGTTGTCGCTGCATCTTTACTCATATAAATTAAACTAGCAATGAAATTTCAGGTTGTCCTTTTATCTGTTCTATTTTCAATTACAACATCATATTCTCAGGATAAAGAAAATACTATGTCTAGTGATATTGTAATACGAGGTGCAGTTAATTATGACATTATTATGTCTACCATAACAAAAGAAGAGTTTGATGTTGTAAAGAATCGCGAGTCAATGCGATTATTAAATGATTCAATAATTCCTTCTCAAGTACATATAACCGAAGATTGTTATACGGTAACTACAAACACTAAAACAGTTAAAAACTGCCTAGATAACGATGAGCAACTTATTAGCGTTTCTTACCTTGGGTTTGTAAAAGCACTAAATAGCTGTGTTATAAGTGAAAATTGGTTTGAGGCTACTACTTCAAATTTATTAATTCACTTAGAAGACGGTACCACGTCATATATATCTGGCTATGATCTTATCTTTTCTCCAACTGCTAAATTTATTTACAGTTATGCTAATGATGGTATTGATTTTAGTGGTATTTCATTGCACCAAATGATAAACAACACAGCCACTCCAATATTTATTTCAGATTATACTACATTAGAAGATAGTAGTTTTGATTTTAGTTCTTTTGGAAGAGCATTTTGGGTGTCTGATAGCAGTTTTTACGCAGGTAATATCAAAGAGTTCTATAAATTTAAAATTCAAGATAAAAGAATTACCTATAATAAGGAGATAAAAGAATCTATACTACATTCAGAAAATAATAAGTTTATAATTAAAGTAGATAAACTAAAGAACGGTACAATTAGATACACTTCCTGGAACAAGCCAAACACTCTAAAAGAAAGACCTAGCTTAGTGTTGTATAATGGTGAGATTGAGCAACAACATAAATATGGTTCTGGTCTTGATTATAGATTCGAAAACGGAGAATACCAATATATTATAGAACATAATGTAGAAACAACAGGATCTAAACGTATAATGCTTAGGCTTTTAAAAGATAACGAAGAACTGTTGTATACTAGTTTAAATGATTTGAAAACTAAACTATGAGACTATTTTTTATAATTATCTTCTATACAGGATTGACTTTTGGGCAACAAAAACCCATAGTCTTTTACAATGAAGTTGGAGAAGAAATAAATCAACTGGAGTTTTTGCGTTCAAAAGATTACAGTGAAAATCTGGATTTATATTTTGAGAATGATACTACACAAATAGGCATTTTAATCACCAGACAAAAGTTTGGTCATCTTGATAAAAAAACATTTGTCAATTTTAAATCTTATTTGTCTAATATAAGCGATAAGCAAATTGACTCTAGTCAAAATATCGTTATAAACTATTTGACACCACTGCCTAAAAAGGTGGATAACATAAAATCTAAGTCTAGTTGGAATGTATTAGAAAAACATTACCTGAGAAAACTTCATAAAATTGCTGATATAAATCAATTTTGGATAACCTCACCAAAATCTGACAATCTTAATTTCTATCATAATAATAAAATTAATTGGATATCAGATAAAGACAATTTATTTAAAAATTTATTTTTTCCTTATGATGTAAGATATGGAAATTTCATTTTAATTAAACCAGATGGCAGATACTATTACTATTTAGGTGAGCATAGTAAATATAAAATCTGGGAAAAAGCTGAGAAATTTTTTAAGTAAATGATTTTACTGCTAATTAATTCTTTAACCATTCAAAAAGGTTTATTTGAACTGGTTGTGAAAATTGAAATGTATACAGGAGACAACACCCACAAAACTCGATAAACCGCAATAGTAAAATCATCTATTTTTCCTATTCAAGTATAACTAAATATTACATCAAGTTTACGTAAGCTAGCGCACAAGATTACGTCTTAATTTACTTTATAAATAGACCTATTTACCTTACATTATCGGTCTATCAAAACTTGAAATTATGCAAGACACAAAAACACGTGATTATATAAAAGAGGTATTAAAAAATATGCCCGAAGATTGGGTTAACTTAACCACACATCGTTTAGATATATATAACGAGAAGTTGGCTAAAGTTCAATTTTTAGAACAATTTGAAACCTTATACATCAATGAGACTACAGAAACTTCTGCTTTAAAAGTTTTACCTACAGCTTATGATTATATAAGATTAGGGCATCCCTTATCCAGCGTTTTAGAATGGGGAATAGCAAAGGAGCAAAGTTTAGATGCAGAGTTTGTAATTAGTTTTCAATCTAAGACAGTTCCTATTCTTTCAATTTTAAGAACAAACCTTTTAGAGGGAAAAAACACACAGATTAACTATAAAGGCACATTGCCAGCAGATTTTAATGCAGATATTATAAAATCTGTTTACGGCTATACATTTGAACTTAATAAGGTCGAAAATGCTTCAGCTGTAGCTCCATTTGATGGCACCTCTATATATGTTTCAGAAGATGATACTATTGGTGATTTCAACATAAACGCATCAGTAGATTTTCATATAAGCCTTTACGGTCACTTAGGGAGTATTCTAATAGTAAACGGAGAAAAAAACGCGTCTTACATCTCAGACATACAACATGTGCGTCGTCGCGAAACAGTGTCTATGACACCAAGTAACGCATTGGTTGCTTTAAAAGCTTTTGCAAATGCATCAACTTTAAATAGTACAGCGCCAGATGTTACTGCCCATAAGGATAACGTCTCTACATTGCTAAAAGATATTACCAATACAAGTATTACACCATTAGTAGCCTCTAGCGGCTTGTCTATACAGTACGCTATAATGATGGGCTTGGTTAATGAAGCTCAGGATAAACATCCTAACAAGCCAATAAAATTTATAGTGCCACCAAACTGTTATGGAGGTACAAACGATCAAGCAAGACGTGTTGCTGCTTGTTTGGATAATGTTGAGGTAGTCGATTTACCTGTTGATGGTGAAAATGATATGGTAAGCAGTATAGATAAGGTACTAACTACAATTGCTAGTCAAGATGCGGTGCCATATATAATTGCAGAGATACCTACAAACCCAAGAGTTGAGGTCCCAGATTTACAAAATCTTAAAGCTGTTTTAAGTAAACAGCGCCAAACACCTAATGGAGATACGGCAATAGATCCTGTGTTTATATTAGATCAGACATTTTGCCCTAATGTACACTTCTTAGGAGAAGAAGACATCTTAGCCACTGTGAGAACAATTTCTTACGCAAGCGGATCTAAATTTCCTAGTGGTGGTAAATGTACTGCTGGTTATTGTGTGGCTAATAACAAAGCAAAAGCATTAATGCCAAATATAGCTTTACACCTAAGTTTATGTGATAATGAAGCTACAGCGCAACAATATGAAATTCTTGCAGCACAATTGCCATCTATGTTACAACGCATAAAAGATGCTTATGTGAATACTAGAGAGTTTGTGACTTTTATTAAAGAGACGTTACCTGAGGCTAAATTAAACTTTGTGTCTGAGGACTTGGCAAACGAAGGATTTACACCATCTGTGTTTTCTTTAGATCTTCCTACCAAAGGAAGTACAGAAGAAGAGAGAGAAGCCTATAAGAGAGAATTAAATTTGAAGTTAATCAACTTAATGATTACTGAAATTCCTAATGAAAGTAAATTCTGTGTGAGTTACGGACAGCTTAAGGGATGCTATTGGACCATTCCTGCTACATCTACTCAAGGAACGACTAAGGAAGGTGATAAAGATTATATTGTACGCGCATCCTTATCTCCAAATTTAGACTTAGAGAAGCACAAAGAGGTGTTTACTAAGTTTGTAAATTCTATTGCATAAAATAAAGCCACCAATACTGTTCTCGGTAATGGTGGCATTTTAGTCTTTTCTAAATCCTTGTGGTTACAGGCATTTGTCTCAAAAATATACTGTAGCTTTAAATTAAAATCATACCTATTTCAATTTAAAAGGTTTAAAAATGGACAAACAATCGCATATACAAATACATGAGACAGCCTTTTTTACGTCTTCTTTTAGAGCATTTAATGAAG
Organism: Croceibacter atlanticus HTCC2559; assembly: GCF_000196315.1. NCBI lineage: Bacteria > Pseudomonadati > Bacteroidota > Flavobacteriia > Flavobacteriales > Flavobacteriaceae > Croceibacter > Croceibacter atlanticus. Next base: position 1,543,475 of record NC_014230.1, read on the forward strand.
CGTTAAGTGGCGATGAGTATGCAAAACTATGGCTTAACCCTAAAACAGATGCTTGGATACAAGAGTACTTAACCGAAGTATCTTCAGAAGAAACGTATACACATTGCTTAAGGAACAGGTTTTTTTTAGAGACTATAAAAGATTTAGCAGCATCTAAACAAATAGAGGTGCTTATAAACTTTGGTAGCGGTTTTAGTATGTATCCATTTTTATTAGATGAATCTCTTATACATATAGAAATAGATAAACCTGAGATTGTAAACTATAAGGCTTCTAAAATAGAGGAGTGGCAAAATGAAAAAAAGTTGCCTAAGCGTGATTTGCACTTTGTAGGTGTAGACTTTAGCGAAGATTACAAAACAAAATTACTAGAGCAAATACAACAAATAAAAGGAGATAAACCTTGTTTTATACTTATTGAAGGTGTGCTCTTCTTCTTAGATAAAGCTGAAACAGACGGTTTGTTCAGTTTCTTTAATCTCATACAAACCGATGGTGATTATGTAGGAAGTGCTTCATTTCAAGATGATTTAAAATCATCAACCGCTTTTAAAAGATTGTTGCGCTTTTTAAATAAGAAAGTTTCAAAAACCAGTGAAAGTGATTATCTAACATTGCAGGATTCATATTATAAATCACTGCCAAATTATAACTTAATAGACCATCAGGATTACTTCAGTCTTTCAAAAACCTATAATAATACCATACACTTAAAACCAGATTTGATTTTAAATGAGCACTTTTATGTGCTTAAAAAACAACTACAATCTTAAGTTAGTTAAGATGCTTTTTTAAGTTCTTCTGTTTGTAGTTTTTCTTCTTGAAGCATTTTTTTATACTGCTTTATAGTAAGCGTGCTACCATCGTGGCTCCAACCTGGAGGTCCAAAAGCATACATGAATTTATGTCTCCAGTTTTTAGAGCGCTTCATGTCTTTCCAAATATCTTTGTATTCGTGTGTAAGTATAATAAATGGATTGTAGGAATTAGGTGGCTTTGTAACACCATACTCTATATCAATTGATTCGTCTAGAGGTTTCCAAGTACCAAATAGTTTATCAAAGCAGTTTAGAAAGCCACCATGATTCATATCCATATACTCAATATTTTTAGCGTGGTGTACTTGGTGCATAGTATGTGTGTTAAACACCCATTCTAAAGGACCCAATTTAGGTACATATGTAGAGTGAAGTTGAAATTGCCATAATGCTTCAATACCTAAACATACAATGACCATTTCTGGCGGAAAACCAATAGCTGGCATCCACATATAAAATAAGGGTTTGTAAAAAATAGTAAACCATCCATTTCTTACAGCAGTTCCTAAATTAAAATTATCTGAGGAATGGTGAACAACGTGTGCTGCCCAAAAAAATCTTACTTTATGATTTTGTCTGTGAAACCAATAATAAGAAAAATCGTCAGCTAGCATACATAACAACCAAACATACCAAGCGTAGCCAAAAGAAGCATAGCCCATAATATTTGTTCTTACGCCATTTACTTCTGGGTTAAAGACATTGTATACAAAGGTAAATAGAACAATGGCAGATATTGTTTTTAATAGTGGTGCTAAAATAGCAGATCCTACTCCTAATGAAAGACTAGAGCCAAGATCTTTCCAGTCATAAAGATCCTTGTTGTCATGGGTTTTGCTATACGTTAACTCTAAAGCGATAAATGCTAAAAAGCAAGGTACACCATAAACTAAAGGGTTCGTAAAATCCATAAATTATTTTGTAGTTAAGAGATGTTGGAAGAATTGCTGTAAATCTATAATAATGGATAAATATAAATAATACCAAAGGTAATTAAGCAATTTAAGTGCATAATTAATTTTAGATCTCGATAATATTAACAGCTAGTTTTTTAAGCACGTCGTGTTAAACCAATGAGACTGTAACTGGTTTAGGCGCTTTAACTCTTGCTTAAGATTAACTGTAAGGGTTCTTACAGATAGGTTTTTCATTTCTAATAATGCACAATGGCTGATAAGATAATGAAAGTCTTTCTTTAGAGCAGAATCATAACTTAAGCGTTGCACAAATGAAGGTGTTTGTAAACTGTCTTGTAATGTACTTACAAGATGCTCAACATCTTCAGATAAATTATTTAAAAATGAAATGGTATGCTTACAAGGCGCATTTAAATCGTATTTAGATGATGCTTGCTTAATTTTTAAACGCTTAACTAAACGCAATACATTTCTAGCAGAACCTAATAATTCTTTAGCAGATAAATGTGCCGTAGGTTGGCTATATGAGTTAGAAATGAGGTGCATTTTTTTATTCTGGTTTTCATCAAAATTAATGAGTAATTACAAATCTTATATTTAGATTTTAATGTAAAAGAGTATATTTACTTTAAATAATAATTATTTTAATTCAAATTGCTTTAATATGTTGGTAGATGTAATTAACGCTAAAATTTTAAAACTCTTACAGCAAAATGCTAGACTTAGTAATGCAGAAATTGGGAGGCAAGTAGGTATTACATCTCCTGCAGTTTCAGAGCGAATTAAGAAATTAGAAGACGCAGGAATTATTGAAGGGTACACAACCAAGGTCTCTTATAAAATGGTAGGCAATCACTTAAAAGCCATTATTACCTTGCGTGCATTTATGGGTAAATTAAAACCGTTTTTAGAAAAAGTAAAAACCTATGATGAGGTTATTAACTGCTACCGTATTACGGGAAACGAAAATATTGTCATGGAAGTTGTGCTTAAAAATCAACAGCATTTAGAACGCCTTATTGATGATCTAATTACTTATGGTGAGTGTAAAACTCAAATTGTATTATCTAAAGTTGTAGACAATAATCCTATAAAAGCTTAAATTACAACCATGTTATTTACAATAGAACATACGGTTACAGCTTTAGTCTGCTTATTAAGCGCTTTTGTTATCCAGCGCATTTATAAAAAGGAATTACCTTATGAAGAAAATAATACCAAAGTAAATGGTATAAAATGGTTTGGTTGGGCCATCTTTATTTGGGGTATTGGATCTGTAATACAGTTATTAGGTGTTAAGGTTTTTGGCTTAAGCGCAACACATAAACTTTTAATATATTCTGGAGTTACAGTATCATTACTAAACTCTATGTTTATTTTACTCTCATTACCATCTATAGAGCATAATAAATTTAGGCCAATGGTTGTCCGGTTGGTACAACGCTTTACAGAAAAAGAATTTATAGCGTTGTTTTCTGGCGTTATGGGTATTATAGCATTTGTATTTATAGCAGCATCTTACACAAACGTAGCCATTAGCAATAATTTTATCTGGCTTATAGATATTCCAATCTCTATAATAGTTGCCTTTTCTTTACTTAATGAGCTTAATAAGGCTTTTAGTAACAGACAGATGAAGTTTATGTATTTGCCATCTTTTGCACTGTTTGTACTAATAATTGTAGCTGTGTCTCATAGAATTATACCACAAGATAGAGTGGTTACCTATATAGATCAGGAGTTTTGGACATTAACAGGAATGATAACGGCGCTCTCTTTTAAATTTATCTATATCTTATTATTTTCAATCTTGTTATACAGTTGGAAATTTTTAACTGAACGCGAGATGAAGCAATCTCAATTGGAGCATTTAAATTCTGAAAATTTGAAACTTTCTACAGAGCTTGATAAATTACTTATTGCAAATGAGAGTCATCTTGATACCATAAGATCTTTAAAAATTAAAGTTGAAACACTTACAGAATCTTCTAAAATAGAGTTGTCACAACGCCAGAAAGAAGTCTTGACTTTCTTAGCTAAATTTGGAGACACTCATTCCTATACCCAAATTGCAGAAGAGATGAATATTAGTGTAGATGGTTTTCAGACACATATACATCAAATAAAAAAGCTATTAAACATAAGTGGATCTGGAGGAAAAGAACAGCTTATAGAGTTTGCTAGAAAAGAGTTGTAAAGCTTTAAAGCTAGTGTTTACCTATGGTTAACCATATGCTTAACTAATCGCGGATTATTTTTCAGCAGTGTGTAACCTTTTAGTTTAAGGGTAATCTCAACATATTTGTTAGGAATCAATATTTCTTAACAATGGCAATTCCTCAATCAACTTTAGACGAACAGATAAACACGTATTTCGAAAATGCCACAAGCTGGTTTACAGATGCAATCTTTGCTGAAATACCACTAACAGAAAACGTAGGCATTCCTTGGGTGCTTATAGTCTTAATCTTGGGGGCAAGTTATTTTACAATCTATTTTAGATTTATAAACATACGTGGTTTTTTAAAATCTATTAAAGTAGTAAGAGGCGATTATGAGGCAATTGAACAAGCTGGAGATATAGAAGTTTCTAATACAGTCTCTACTGTAAACGGAGACCAGCCAGATACTATTAGAGTAGAAGGTCATATTGGAGAAGTAACCCATTTTCAGGCATTAACAGCAGCGCTATCTGCAACTGTAGGTTTAGGAAACATTGCTGGTGTTGCTATAGCGTTATCAATTGGTGGTCCTGGCGCAACATTCTGGATGATCTTGGTTGGGTTATTAGGGATGTCTTCAAAATTTGTGGAGTGCACATTAGGTGTAAAGTATCGAGAGATAGATGCAAATGGTACCGTGTTTGGTGGCCCAATGTATTATCTTAAAAAAGGTTTAGGAGAAAAAGGATTGCACAGCTTAGGAAAACTACTGGCTGCTTTATTTGCTGTTATGTGTATTGGTGGTTCTTTTGGTGGTGGTAATATGTTTCAAGTAAATCAAGCATTTAAGTTGTTTGAACATGTTACTGGAGCAGAGCAAAGCTTTATTTACGGTAAAGGTTGGGTGTTTGGTATTATAATGGCCATTCTTGTCGGCATTGTTATTATTGGTGGTATAAAGAAAATAGCCAAGGTTACAGATAAGATTGTACCAGTAATGGTTGTGGCTTATGTCTTGGCTGTGCTAACAATATTAGGTTTAAACTTTTCTGAAATTCCAACTGCATTTGTAGCCATTTGGGATGGAGCTTTTAGTCCACAAGGTATTGCTGGCGGATTTATTGGAGTACTTATACAAGGTTTTAAAAGAGCTGCATTTTCAAACGAAGCAGGAATTGGTAGTGCCTCTATAGCGCATAGTGCCGTTAAGACCAAATACGCAGCAAGTGAAGGATTGGTAGCCCTTCTTGAACCCTTTATTGATACTGTTGTGGTGTGTACTATGACGGCGTTGGTCCTTATAATAACAGGGCAATTGCAAATAGGCGCTCAATTGTCTGATGAAGAAGGTGTTTTATTAACTGCACAGGCATTAGAAACAGGTATTTCTTGGTTTCCGTATTTGCTGAGTTTAGCTGTTATACTCTTCGCATTTTCATCTATGATTTCTTGGTCTTACTATGGCTACCAAGCTTGGTCTTTCCTATTCGGGAGAACTAAAAAGATAGAGTATATCTATAAGATTTTATTTTGCTGTGCAACTGTAGTAGGTGCTGCTGCAAGTTTAGGAGCAGTGACATTATTTAGTGATGCTATGATCTTTGCTATGCTAGTTCCTAATATGATAGGACTTGCCATATTAGCACCTAAAGTTACACAAGAGCTTAAACGATTTATGAAGGCTATTAAAAAATAGAATCTCTTTGCGTTAGCGATTGAGGTAAGTTACCGTGTAACGACGAAAGCGCGACCGCCAGTTAGTACTGGCGGAAACGCCCAAATTATCTTTGTTTTAACTTTATAGAAAGGAATATAAGTACTGCTATTCCAAGCAAAGCAGCCATTGTAAACCAAGTTGCTGTATAACCAAAGTTGCTTACAAGATTCATACCTGTATTGTGCCCAAAAATGTGACTTATTGAAAAAGAAATGCTATAAAGTGCCATATATGCACCCATTTTTCCGCCTTTAGCTCTATCTAATGCAAACTTATTTGTAAACGGAAACGCAATCATTTCGCCTACGGTCATTAATAACATACCTATAATTAATACACCTATCCAAGAAAAAACATTGAGAATTAAGAAACTGAATGCTGTTAAAATTGTTCCCCAAATTATATAGGTTAGTACAGATACAGCTTTGGTTTCTAAATATTTTATAAGTGGCATTTCAAGTAAGAATATTACAAGACCATTTAATGCTAATAGTAAACCAATTTCATCTTCACTTAGCGCATATATATTGGTGTAAAATAATGGCATTACAGAGAAATACTGTACAAATGCCAAACTAAATAAAATGATGGCTAGTATAAACCATAAGTAAGTAAAGTCTTTATATGGCGATAATGGATGTTGTACAACTTCTTGATGCTCTTCTCTTGCAGTTTTAGGATCTAGTAATTTTATAAGTAAGAACCCTGCAATTACACAGGTAACACCATCTACCCAGAAAAGTCCACTATAACTTAAACTAGTTATAATTAGTCCGCCAAGTGCTGGACCCATAGAAAACCCAAGGTTTATTGCTAAACGTAAAAGTGTTACACTTCTGGTCTTGTTTTCTGGCTTGCTATAAGCATTAATTGCTGTAAAAGCTGCAGGTCTAAATGAGTCTACAAATATCATCACAACACCTACACCAATAACTAGCGTCCAAAAAGTATGTAAATACTGTAGACCTATAAAGCCTAAACCACCTAATATTAAACTTAGCACCATTGTTTTATAATGACCTATAGTATCTGTTAACTGTCCGCCTACCCAAGCACCAATTACAGAGCCAATTCCAAATGCAGACATTATCCAGCCTACTTGTGGTAAAGAGTAGCCTTCACTTTTGGTAAGGTATAAACTTAAAAATGGGATTACCATGGCGCCAGCTCTGTTTATAAACATAATTATAGAGAGGTACCACATTTCTCTACTTAAGCCCTTGAAAGAGTCTGCGTAAAATTTAAAGAATTTCATATGATTGGTTTTTGTAAAGGTCTGTTTATTTAGAATGAATTTAAATAGTTAACTATCTATTTTAATGATAGTACAATATGTAAAATGTTTGCAACGAGTAAATTATAGTAAATGACAAAAAAAATGCCCGATGATTATACCATCGGACATTGTGAAATCGTTATATATAAGTAACAATCAGAATACAGTAGTCCGAGGTCTTAAAATGACCATAGTACATGTATAAATTGATTGTTGTCTTTTCATCTCGTAATTAATTGATGTAAAGCTACATAAAAAAAGGAATCACTTTTGTAATTTTGCAAAAAAAAGAAAAAGATGCGTTTAACGCTTACCTATATCTGTTTAATATTAATTAGCTTTTCTGCTGTTGCGCAAGACAGTATTCTAATTAAAAAAGCCCTAAAATTTCAGGAAAAAATAAATCATGAATTTAAAGATAGCTTAGAATCTCCGTTGCCTAAAGAAGATTTTAAAGCATTTAAAACATTAGATTTCTTTCCTATTGACACTAATTTGGTTGTAAAAGCAAAGTTTGTTAGAACACCTTCTGAGTCACCATTTATAATGGAAACCACAACTGAGCGTAAACCTGTATATATTAAATATGGTGAAGCTCATTTTATGTTGGAAGATGAAGAGTTTGTTTTAAATATTTACCAAAGCCAGCAATTAATTACAGACCCTAAGTATGCCAACTATCTATTCTTACCATTTACAGATAACAGTAATGGCGAAGACTCTTATGCTGGTGGAAGATATTTGGATTTAAAAATACCAAAGAATGATGTTATTGTTCTAGACTTTAACCAAGCGTACAATCCGTATTGTGCGTATAGCGGCAAGTATTCTTGCCCAATTCCTCCAGAAGACAATCATATTAGTTTAGCAATACACGCTGGTGTAAAGAACTATGCTAAAAAGGAAAAAGATACGATTACTAACTAAGGCTTTTTACCAACCAAAGTCCGAGGAAAACAGCTAAAATACCTAATACAAAACTTCCTATTGTATACAAAAGAAGTGTAGTATAATCTCCTGTTCTTAACAGCCCTTGGTTTTCGTAAGCAAATGTAGAAAATGTGGTGAAGCCACCACAAAAGCCAGTTGCTAATAGTAAAGCTGTATTTTGGTTTAAACCAGTTGTCTTTAAGGTATAACCTAAGATAAGCCCAATTAGTAAACTGCCAATAACATTTACTGCAAGTGTTCCCCAAATAAGGTTTAGCTGTTTGTAAACAACAAGTTTGGTAACGGCAAAGCGTGCAACGCTTCCTAAACCACCACCAAGAAATACAAGAAGGAGTTGTTTCATTACTTGTTACTAATTATAATTTTTTCGGTCTCTTTCTCAATACGCTTATTATAAAATTGCTTTAGCTCTTTATAATATTGTTGTGGTATTGTAGATTGGTTAAAGGTAGTAATAGAACGAATAACTATAACATTACCTTGTTGTGAAATTTGGTATATATAGCGGCCAAGTTTGTTTGGCATTTCTACAACCTCACTCTTTGGCAGGTAAGACACATTAAAACCTTCTGGAATATTTAGTTTAACAGATTTGGTAGTAGAAAACGGATAAAGAAAATCTACAGGAAAATCTCTTGTCTCACTTTTAAAAGGGTTAGTAGTCAATTTTTTGAAAAGTAGAGGTTGTAAATAAATTTCACCAGCTATAACATCTACACCTTTATTTATTTCATACGTATAGCCTTCAACTATTGGATCTTGTAAATTCTTATAATTTTCGACCTCGTAATTTGTAATATCTTCAATATTAATTTCTTTTACGAGTTCATCTATTCTTGCATCTGTATTATTTGGAGAGTGGTTTTTTCTGAAGTAAAGCGATTCAATTTTCGAATAACGTTCCTTTATTGTTCCAGATATAGAAAGATTATCATTTAACGTATACTCTAAATGCATTAAATCTTGCGTAACATCTTTAGGTTGTAATTGTATTTCTGTTGAGGTGCCATCTTGTTTTACCAACCTGCTTGTACCTGTATTAAAGGTTCGTCTAGGTAATACATTTGGCGTACCTAGTTTTTCTGTAGCATCTAAAAGGTACATCTTATCATTAATTTCTGCAGCAGCTATTACATAATTAAAACCATCTAGAGTTGGGAAAAGTGATACCTTTTGATCGTTTGTAGTAAGTAATACGGGATTTGCATTTATATGAAATTCTCGTAATAAGGAGATTAGCATTAAATTTATTTCTGAAACATTTCCAGTTCTATCTCTATAAGCTTTTGCTATTTTTCCATTTGTATATTTAGTACGTTTACCATCCCAATTCATTCTTTGTTTTACTGTGTTGTAAACTTCATTTAATGTTTCTTCTATAGTAAGATTCATAGCTTTTATACGGCTTACTTCATCTTCTAAATATTTTGTGTTTTCTAACTGTTCTCCAAAGTTTTTAGATTTATAAATAGTGTTGGAGACTTCTTCCCAAGTAGCTGATATTTTATGCTCTGGCTCATTAGGGTAAGTAATTGTTGTTAGTTCAAAATTTACAGCCCATCTGTAATTTTCTTTATTTATTACATAAGGTTCTTCTTTTAATGCAGGAATATTAGTTTTTTTAAATGTTGAATGTATTTCATAAATATTCCAGCTATAATTATTTGATGGCCCAGCTACAACACGCTTTCCATAGGCATCTTTACTATCTTGATGTATACTTAATGATCTAAAAACTGTTTCTTGTTTTGGAACTATATTAAAGTAACCTCTTCTAATTAAATTAAACGAGAAGAATTGCGGCGTACGTATTAATGCTTCGTAATTTCTTACTGGTATGTTTTCTTGGATAATTAGCTCATCAATTTTCAGGAATGGCGAGATAACTGTGTATTCCCATTCTACTATAGAGCCTACTTGTATGTTTGGCATAGTCCAAGAGACTTCTGTCCAATTTTCATTTTTTTCGGTTTCAAAATAAGCATCTTTACTAAGACTTTCTTTAATTACCTTTTTTCCAGAAAGATTATGAGTAAAAGCCTTAAACTTTCTAAGCTCTTCATAGTCTGGACTATTTTTGTACAGATACACCTTGTTTGTAGCATAGTCTAAGCCTTCTTTACTGGTAATTTTAATACGTTCCTTTATTTCAGTAATTAAAATCCATCCTTTGTTACCTTCATATTCAAAAAACGTTTCTCTGTATTTTTCTAAATAAATGGCGCCTTCTAAAATTTCCTCAGATGTTGTAAATTCTTCTTTGTCTACTTTACCAATTTTAAAACTTTGAGATTGGCATATTGTAATTGTAAAACAAAGTAATAGTGTTAGTGTAATTATTTTCATGCTTAACTTTTTACAAGGACTATTTTTTCTAACTGTTTGTTTATAACCATATCATAAAAGGCTTTAAGTTCTTTATAGTAATTAGATGCTATAATATGAGTTGATATGGAGAGTTGTGAAGACACTTGAATGTTGTTTCCAGATACATTAACTAAGTATTGAAAACTACCTTGGTTTTTTGGTATGGCTATGTTTAAGGTTTCTGGAATAGTTTCAACAGTATAGCCGTCTGGTATTTTAATTGATGCTATTACTCTAGTTTTTAATGGGTAAACAAAATCGACAGGATATTGTCTTGTTTCTGGTACAAAAGGATTTTCATAAGTGCCTAAGTGTAGCAATGGTGTTACATAAATTTTAGAATCTATAATATCTAACGCATTAGAGTAGGACACGTCATAATTAAATGAAATAGGCTGATATAGCTTATCTAGATTTTGAACTTCTAAATTAGAGACTTGAATATTCTTAAATTGATTTTCGAACATCTCCAGTTGACTAACCTTAGCAACATTAGCATACTTTTTCTTAAATGCATAAGATTTATGCCCAGTAAGTTTATTTATAACCTTAGCATTTGTATTTAAATCGTTATCTATAGTTACACTAAGCATTGTATTTTGCTCTGCCTGCTTGTTTGGCAATAGGTTAACCCATTTAGATCTTCCATCTTCTGTAATTAATCTTCCATTCCAGTTTAATAGTTCTTCCTCTAAAAGATTTATCTCTCCATATTTTTTTGAAGCATCTAGGAGAACTAAACCTCCATCAATTGTAACACTTGAAATCACATAATTAAAACCATTTCTTGTAGGGAATATAGGAATGCCGTGATTCTTTGTGCTTAACAAAACAGGATTGGTATTTAAACCAGCTTCTCTGAGCATAGCTGTAAGAATGAGGTTAATTTCTGTGATATTACCCACATTGTTTTTATAGGCACTTCTTACACCATCATCTGTTGCAATACCTACGTAACCATTCCAATTCATTTTTTGTTTTACAAACTCATAAATGGCTACAGTTTTTTCAATTTCAGATTGTTGAGAGGAAATTAGGCGACTTAAATCATTATTAAAATAATTGCTTTTTTTAAGCTCGTCTCCAAATTGTGGTTGGTCAAAAATACTTTTAGCAACATCATCCCAAGAATTGGAGTAATTCTTATAGGTAGAGCCAGGAAAATTGATATACGCTAACTCAAACTTAATAGCATTTGAGTAGTTATCTATATTGTTAGTATAAAGCTCTTCTTTAATAGCAGGTATTTGAGAGCCAGACATATTAATAATATTTTCGCTAAATGTAAGCTTTCTAGTTTTTGGAGATTTGTCGTGTATTACAACTCTATCTACAATTTTTCTCGATTGTGAGTTTTCTGGTTTGTATATAATCGTCCTACTTTTTACCTCATTTTCTATTGAAATTTGCGACAGGCCTTTTTGATGCATATTAAACCCGTAATACTCTGGTGATCTAAATTTTGAGCTAACAGTATTAATAGGGATTTGTTCCTGAAACCTAAATTCATCTAAATTAGATACAAAAGGAGTCTTTAAAAGATATTTGTATTCTATAACACAACCTTCTTTTAAATTTGGCATTGTAAATTTAGTTAGTGTTCTGTATTTAGATTGCTCTTCTTTAAATACACCATCTTTAGACAATTTATCTTTACTTATATTACCATTTTCTAGATTGTAGGTGTAAGCTTTTAAGCTTCTTAGGTCATCTTTGTATTTACTGTCCTGCTCATATAGAGAAACAGATTTTGTAGCATATTTATAGCCGTCTGGATTATAAATTTTTATACGTTCGTGTACTTCTGTATTAACTAAAAACCCTTCGTTAGTGGTATATGTAAAATAGGTATTATAGCTTCTGTATAAAATTGCAGCATCTGCATCCTTATATATCGGGTGTTCTTTCTCAAGTAATTCTTCTTCTGAAACATCTCCAAAATCATAATCTTGGGCAAGCAATGTAGTAAATAAGGAAAACGTTAGAAGTATGGTAAATGCGTAATTAAGTTTCATTTAGCGGTGTTATGGTGTCTGTATTTCAATTATTGTAAACCACTTATATGGTAAATGCTATTTTACATATGTAGTAATAGACTAAGATTTTACGAATACAATTTTTTCTTCTTGTTTTTCTATTGCTAAATTGTAGAAGGTCTTTAACTCGTTATAATATTTTGATGGAACAAGATTGGAGTTAATTACAAATTGATACGAGACTTGTACGTTGTTACCCACTTGTTTGGCTTTATATAAAAACTCTCCCAATTCTTCAGGTAGTAATACTTTGGTGCTTTCTGGTAACGTGCTAACATTATAGCCGTCAGGTATGGCAATATTTACTATATAATTTGTTTTCCTTGGGTATTGGTAGTCTATTGGGAATGTACGATCCTCTAACACAAACGGGTTTTGTAAATCTGCTAAGTGTAACATTGGTGTTAAGTAACACTTGTCTTCAATAACATCTACCGGTTTTTCAACATTAAACTTATAAGAGTAGAGTATAGGCTCGTAAGTTTTATTATGGTTTTTAAAAGAGTACTCACCAAATTTTACGTTAGGGTAGTCGCTCTCAAATGTAGCAACTAGCTCTTCTTCACTTTTCCTGCTAAACCTCTTTTTAAAATTGTAAGCACTATGTCCTGTAATCTTACTGTTTAATGAACCTTCTATCTGCATAGCCTCATCAAACTTTAAAGACATAATTGTATTGTTTTCTGAATGAGACGTTGGGTTAAGGTTAATCCATCTTGAACGACCATCTTCTGTTATTTGTCTACCATTCCAATTTAAGAGGTGTTCTTCTAAAAAGTTTACAGATCCATTTTTATTGGTAGCATCTAACAAATAAAGTTCTTGGTTTATAGTTGCACTTGAAATTACAAAGTTAAAGCCGTTTATAGTTGGAGATACAGGAATACCATGATCTCTTGTGCTTACCAAAACTGGATTAGATGTAATGCCAGCTTCTCTTAACATAGCAGTTAGCATTAAATTAATATCTGCACTATTTCCAGTATTAGTTCTGTACGCTTTAACAACTCCTTCATCTGTATAAATGCCTACATAATCATTCCAGTTCATTTTCTTTTTTACGAACTCATATATGTTAAACACTATTTCTTCTTCTGTATTAGAGGTGTTTAAAATTCGCTCTAAATCACTCTTAAAGTATCCTTTTTTATCCAGCTCATTCCCAAATCTTGAAGACCTATAAATGGTTTCTGTAATGTTATCCCAAGTGGTTGTAACTGTTTCAAGACCTTTGCCAGGCAAGTTTCTAAAAGAAACTTCAAATTTTAAAGAATTCTTATAGTTGTTTACGTTATTGGTGTAGGCTTCATCCTTAAGTGGCGGCACATTACTTAGCTCTAAATCATAAATGTCTGTTTGTACATCTATAGTGTTTCTAGTATTAATGGTTGGTTTGCCATGGCGCTGGCTGCCAACATCTTTCATTTTATCTAATAGGGCCTCAGAGTGGTCATAAGTAATTTTATCTCGTCCTCTACCTTGTTCTACATTAAGAGGTAAAGTACCTCTTTGGTGTAAATTCCATCCAAAATATTCTGGTGATGCAAATTTTAAAACAGATTTCTTTATAGGTATAAACTCCTGCAAACTGTATTCGTCTAGATTATAGATGTAAGGAGTTTGTAGCTCATATTTATATTCAATAACACTACCGTCATTAATATTTGGCATTGCAAATTTTACAAGCGTGGTGTATTTTGAAGCCTCTTCTTCAAAAATGCCATTATTTTTTAGTTTTTCCTTTTTTACTTTACCACCTTCTAAATTATAGGTAAAAGCTTTAAGACCGTTATAAGTATCTTTTGTCCTACCATCACTAGTATGAAGTTTAAAAGCAACATCTGCATATTTGTAACCTTCTTTGTTATAAATCTTTATGCGTTCCTGTACTTCTGTAATTGCAAAAAAGCCATATTCTTCTGAATAGGAAAATCTTGTTTTGTAATCTCTATAAAGTATTGAAGCAGAAGCATCGGGATGGTCTGGATGTTCGGTTTCTAACAATTCTTCTTTTGAAACATCTCCAAAATCATAGTCTTGGGCAAGTGTAGGAAATGTAATAAGTGTAAGAGCAATTAAGAGTAAAGTTTGCTTCATAATGTAGAGATAAGGAGTTTTGTGTTGTCTTTATTAGTTATGGTCTTACAAAATGATCTGTAAGCTTCATATTGGTTAGGCTCAAATGTGCCTTCGGTAATTTTAAGGGATCTTTTACAGGATAAACGGTTGTCCTTTAAAGAGAAAGTTAAGTTGTATTCTCCAAATGGGGTATGTAGTATAGTGTCTTCTGGTGTGTTTACCGTCATACCTTCTGGTATGGTATAAGAAATTAAAAACTCTACTGTTTTAGGACGCTGTATAATAAAAGGTGTTTTCCTGTTGCTGGTTCTTGGTGGGACTAATGCTCTCGAATTGCTAAATACTATTGGCTTAAGTATAAAGTTATTCCCAGCTTTTGAGAGGTATTGGTGTATTGTAAAATCTAAATCTTCTTGATAAGTAATATTATCTTGATCGTCATTTAAACTTATATTAGTTACAGAAAGACCGTTTATGTGACGCCACTCTGTTAAGTAACTGTTTTTTAATTCTTCTTGAGACATAGTGTTAGCATAACTAGCCTCTTGATAAAAAACACCTTTGCTGTGTTCATTTAAATGACCTTTTACTGAGGTGCCATCTATGTCGCAATTAATTGTATAGCGTTTGGTGCTTTCTTCTGCATTGTATGCTTTTGTCTTGGTAATTATACCGCCATTTGGAGTAATCATTAAAGCATCTCTGTTATCTGTAAAATCTCCTAAATATCCAAATGGAGATGTTTGGCTAGTACACTCTAACCACGTTATATCTTCATTTAAATCTACTCCTAATATTACGTGATTACCTTGTACAGCAACTAAATCTTTATCTATATCTGTTTGTTCATTTCCGCCATAAATTATGGTGTAGTATGAAGTTAGTCCAACAGCATCCATTAAACTTTTGGTGTAATTGGTAAGGGCTTTACAATCACCATAGCTTAGTTTATCTACATCGGACGCTAGCATAGGTTTCCAGCCACCAATTTCAATCTGAACGCTTATATAACGAACTTTATCCTGAACGAATTTATATACAATTCGCGCTTTTTCTTCATCTGTAGTAGCATTGGCTGTAAGAGCCCTAATTGCTTCAATAGTTTCAGAACTTAAATCGTTTGTTTTTTCAATGAGGTTGGTATTCATCCAGTTACCAAAATCTTGCCAACTGTTAGCAGAGCCTTTTTCGCCTTGTAAGCTAAATTGTGGTAAATACAACCTAAGCATAGGCGTAATTTCATTTAAATTTGGTGCTAAATACTCATGTTTTACAGCAGGTAGTAATTCTGCTTTCCAGGACATTTCTCCTTCCTTTTGTTCCGTAGTGATAGTATAGCCATCAAAATTAAACTCTTTAAATATAGGCTTGTTCTTAGGATTAAATTTTATGGTATAAGTAGATCTAACCGTACTGCTTAAGTAATCTTCAATAGGCATCCAACGTTCTATAAAAGCAGATGTTTTGGAGGTTGTCTCTTTTTCGAAAACAACAGTATATGGATAAGTTATTGGAGTGTAGTCCAGGTACATTACACGATTGTCTGAATACAACGTCCCGTTACTTACTGCACTTACATCCCTAAAGTCGCGTTTACTAAAGCTTTTAATTTTATTTCCTAATGCATCATATATGGTAGCATTAAGTTTTTTTACTTTACTGTTGTTGTCATAAAATGCAAAGGCATTAATATCTGAGTTTCCTTTACTGTTTAGAATAGTAATGGTCTTTGTATAGTATACGTCTTGTGAGCCAGAATCTGAGACATCTACAAATGTAGATTCAGATTTGGTGATACTATTGGCATTTTCAGTTAAAGATTTGGGGAGATCTAAAATTGTAAACTTAGATTCTTGAGCGTAAGAAGCAGAAAGAATCAATAAAAAAATGAGTCTTAAAATCACGAAATGAAATTATAGCGACGAAAATAGGAAATTACATTTCTGAAAATGTTTACACTTTGTTAAAATAGTTAAGAATTATATAATTATGCATTCTATATTTCAACATCTTCTAAAATATAAGCCTCAATTTCTTTGTCGTCATCACCATGTAATACACTTACATCTCCTGTAGTTTCTAGGACTACAGCTTTTACTTCATTTAGTCTTATCACATTTGCTTCTCTTAATTTGCCTCTAAGTTCGTTTTCTGTAATTTCTACTTTATTTAAATTATCATAAAGTATTTGTCCGTCTCTCAT